>NZ_BAABJX010000016.1:0-115385 GCF_039543525.1 Algivirga pacifica | reverse complement strand
GCTTGAGTACTCTCCTCAGGATAATTATGTTTTATCCAAAGATTAACTGAGCGAAAGCTCAGTGAATAAATACTTTTGTTGTTATCAAAAACAACTAAACATTATGAACGAGCGAAGCTCATCTAAACATCATGAACAAAACTATTCTTGTATTTTATGTTTCAATTGTTGCTGAAGAGGAATATGAGTGTTTCCTTCTTTTTCTGGAATCATGGACATCGCATATTCACTCAAAGTAGTAATGGTCAAAGATGGGTTCACTCCTAAATTACAAGGTATAATGGAGCCATCCAGAATATACATATTGGGATACCCATGAACTTCGAAACGATCATTGACTACTCCTTCCGACTTGTCTTTTCCCATAGGACAACCTCCGAGAATATGAGCTGTAGTAGCGGTATTCAAGAAGATTTCCATCGCTACATTTTGAGGAATCCCTCCTGTTTTCTCTGCATAGCGGTACATCACCTCTTGACCGATTGGGATATAAGCCGGTACCTTCTGATGGCTTTCCCGATTATCAAAAGCGAGTCCTTTGCGGAAAAAACCTTTTCTCCATCTCATTTTCAAGGACTCTTCCAGGTTCTGCATCACCAAGAGGATAATCGTGTCTTTTCCCCATTGATGAAAATGGAAAAAACTTTTGAGGAACTGAAAAGGACGACTGATTATTTTTCCAATCAATTTAGCCGTACGCACTATACCACTTCCTGGTCCTACAGCCATCATGGCCAAACGTCCCATTACCCCTGAGTCTGAGTTATATTTTACAACTTCGATATGGGTGTTTTTATCTGCATTGAATACTGAAGTAATCGCAATACCATGATTCATCTTCTCCCCTATATTCGTCACTCCGCAAAGCATTTCCGCATTGGTCATAATATTACGACCCAATGTATCCGATAAATCAGGAAGGGTTTTCTTTCCGTGTTTCTGGTCCATCAATAAACTCAATGTCCCCAATACTCCTCCACTAACGATCAGCCCCTTACTCTTGAATAGTTTCTTCTTTTTACGGAACCAGCTTGTCGTGGAATGTACTTCGATCTCGTAATGTCTATTTTGGTAGGTAATTCGATGGGCTTTGGACTCTGGCAATATCTCTGCCCCGAAGTGCTCTGCAAAATGCAGGTAGTTTTTACTAAGGGTATTCTTGGCCCCATAACGACAGCCTACCATGCAACCGGCACATTTGACACACCCTTTGCGTAAAGGCCCCAACCCATTAAAGTAAGGGTCTTTTGCTTCCTCCGTATCTCCGGTATATACCCCTGCATTGACACCACTGAAAGTGTCTCCCCTCCCCATATCCTCAGCGATTTCCTTTAGGATATAATCTTCCTTTTGAAAGTCATCATAGGGAGTCGTACCCAGCATATATTTAGCCCTATCATAAAATGGCATCAGTATCGCCTTCCAGTCCTTGAAGTCTTTCCACACCGGGTTATTAAAAAAGTCATCCTTGGGAACCATATGGGTATTGGCATATACATTACTTCCTCCACCAACCCCAACCCCACTCAACACAAATACCTTACGAAAAAATGTCAACTGCTGTATTCCAAAACAACGAATAAAGGGTGCCCATAAGAACTTACGGATATTCCAATCTGACTTGGGATAATCCTTGTCTTTATAGCGTTTGCCCTTTTCCAGCAATAGTACCTTATAGCCCTTCTCCGCCAATCGCATGGCCGAGACACTACCACCAAATCCGGAGCCTATGACAACGTAATCGTATTCTTGTGTGTTCATCGTTATATGCAGTTAAGGTATTGGGTAATCAACAGGGATGTAGCGGTCCCTTTCCTTAAATATACATAATAAATGAATGATTATTACTCTATTATGGATGGGTAATTGATGAATATCTGCTTCTATAAGAAATATCAGTCATCCCATATTAACAAATGACTTAGTTTTCTGTTAATTCATTACTTTACAGCTACCCCACAAGCCCTTTATTAAGCTTCTTCATTTTTTCCTTGATGAAAAAACGAAGCAAAAAAATCAAGGCTTTGAAGAATTCGCCTAATTTTGAATCGTAAAAGCTAAAAATTCCAAACTCGCTACGCTCAAACAATGGAATTTTCTTAACGCCTTTACGATTCAAAATCTTAACGGCAATTCTTCAAGGCCGTTTTTAAACAAAAAAATAGAGTCCCCCCTTTAAATGTTAATATGGAATGACTCATCTTCTTATTTAAAATCCCAATGCATCTAAGATCTTCGCATCCAAATGCCTGTTCTTTCCTTGATAAGGATGGCAGTGAATATGGATGGCCGGATTAAAGTTCAGTTCTATAATACTGTAATTATTCGGCTGGGCAGGGGCTTGAATATTATCAATCATCATATCCAAACCGGTGATCTTTACACCCATGGCTTTGGCGGCTTCCACAGCAATTGCTTTGTAAGACGGGTGAATATCATCCGTATAATCAATACTGTCTCCCCCTGTACTGATATTAGAATTTTCTCGAAGGTATATCACTTGATCTTTCGCAGGGATATCCTCAAAAGTCAACCCTTGTGTTTTTAGGAACAACGCTTCCGCATCTCCCTTAGCAATTTTTTCAAGAGGTGTTTTATAGCCTTTTCCCCTTAGAGGATCTTCATTTTTACGATCGATTAACTGGGCAATGGTATGCTCTCCATCCCCAACCACATTTGCTGGTACTCTATGAAGAATCCCTACCACCTCATCGTTAATTACGAAAATCCTGAACTCCCTTCCGGAGACAAATTCCTCTGTTAAGATGGTATTATCGTGTTCGAAAGCCATTTCTACAGCTTTCTCATAGTCTTCTCGGGAATTATTTTCTTTCAAAATACTAATCCCCAACCCAAAATTGGTAGACTTCGGTTTAATTACAATGGCCTTTCCTTTCACCAATCCAAAAAAGTCTTTGGCCTTTTGAGCATCCGTAAATTCATTCCCTTCCGGCGCCTGAATACCTGCGGCTTTTAATACTTTCTTGGTCACCACCTTATTTTCCATCATCAAGATATGACTGTAAGAGTCCAAGGAAGTTTTCGTCGCTTGTACCACATATTCCTTTTTCTCTCCCTTACTAAGGGTGATGAAATTCTCGGAGCGGTCTAATAGTTCTACCTTTACGCCTCTTTTGACCGCCTCTTTCATTAAGAGCTGAGTCGATAACTCCAGGTCTTTTTTACCATAGAAGTTATAGTTCTTACCCTCTGCTTCTTCTCGATGTTTTCTGGACTGCTCCAAGTGCCACTGAATAAACATTTCAGGCGTATCAAAGGATGCTGTGATCTTGGATGCTAACCGTTGTTCCGGTTGCTCAAGCAACCCCTTTAAATGATCTATTGCTTCCTGATAAGCTATAGGCAAATCCTGAGGAAGCTCTTTAAGAAAACGCTCTGCAAAATCAGCCAAGACTTCCTGAAAAGATTGCTCTTTTTCACCTGCTACAGAAACCATTGCTTGGGGATCTCTTCCTCTGTCTGCTGCAGTCAGCTGGTATTCATGCGCTCTTCGCTGTGCTTGCTCATTGAACTCCTTATCTTCCTCCAATAGTCCATACAGCATGACTAAATGCACAATACGCAAGTCAATGGCCGATACTCCTGATGCTTCAAAAGGGTTAAGGTCAATATGGCGTACCTCCAAATGAGATATGGCTCCATTATTAGGGTTTTCTTTGATCCGTAAAGCGGAATAGTTCTCTTTCTCCGAATTAATCACCTTATGAGTGATCAATTCCTGTAAACTTTCCTTATACCTTTCGTAACTGCTATAGTCCAGAATAAACTCTCGCTCATTGCGGTACCCACATTTCCCTATTCTAAAAGAAGAAGCCAAAGGGGAAACACAACCTTTTTCCGTATGCGCTGTCTTTGATTTACAGACATACTGGGAATACGAAGCATGTATTGCCGGGCTTCCTCCCAAAAGTGCTATCACAAACCAATGGTTTTTCATATAGTTTGCTGCCGCTTTCATATAGATTCCTTCTCGGAATTGCTCATAAGAAACCTCTTCTGACTTCTTCTCCTGGTATAATAAGGCCAATAGTTCTTCCGGAAAGGATATATTAAAATGAATACCTGACACCAGTTGTTTACGCTTGCCATATACCTTGGAAAGATACTGTCGATATTCCTCCAGTTCTTTTCCCTGTTCTCCAAAATTGGCAATAGGAATTGTTTCCTCATCTATTGGAAGAATTGGCGGCATACTCTGTGGCCACAATAGTTCCTCATTCTCCAATGACTCCTCTACGATATTGTGAAGGGTATGTAAAAAGCCCACCGCTTCTTCAATCGTATCTTGCACAGGCGTAATCATCTCCACCTGACTCTCTGAAAAATCTGTCGTGATATAAGGGTGTGTCAGCTTATCACCCAAGGCGGCAGGGTGTGGAGAAAAAGCTAGTGTCCCATCCGAATTGACTCGAAGGTTTTCTTTTTCTAGTCCAAAATTCCCTTCCACTAACATGGAAGCCTTTAATGTATTCTTCATCGTCTGACTAATTTGTAGTGGATGTATTTAAGATAGATGAACTGGAACCCATGAGTTTACTAAATACAACCCGATAGAGTATAAGCATGGCAATTCCCCTAAAGAATGTACTGATAAATATCGTCCACCATACCCCATCAATTCCCAATACGGTAGGCTGTGCTAGCCATAAGGCCATTGGAATACGGGACAATAAAATGACAATGTTGATCCTTGCAGGCAGCTTCGTTTTCCCTAGTCCATTGATCAAATGACTGGTCAGCATTTCGGTGATCATAAACAATTGGGATAGTCCCACAATCTGTAGGTAACGTCCTCCTATCTCAATCGTCTTTATATCCTGAACAAATAATCTCATCAATTCTTCCGATTGCGTATACAATAAGAAGGTAATCAAGACCCCAAACACCAAGGCCATTTGAAGTGTTACCTTATACCCTTTCTGTATACGGGCATATTGTTGGGCGCCAAAATTTTGTCCCGAAAACGTCATCATAGCTCCTGAAAGCCCTCCAACAGTCATAAAGGTCAAAGCTTCAATCTGATGACCAATCTTCTGGGCGGCAATTGCCTCAGGGCCCCAACCCGCTACAATCTTACCGATAGCAATACTTGCCAAAGAAAAGATAATTCGTTGCACAGAAGGAGAAAACCCCAGCTTAACCATTGGCTTAAATAGCTGCATATCAAAAGTATGTCGAAAACCTTCTCCCAAAAAGGCTGTACGCCCCCTTAACATAAATACCAAGGCTACGATCGCTTGCGCAATAAAAGTGGAAAGGGCGGCTCCTCTAATCCCCATTTCCAATCCATAAACAAATACCGGAGTCAGTATTAGATTGATTACAATACCAATCATCCGAATTCGGAAAGAAGTTTTGGAATCCCCAAAGGCCATACTGATACTGGTCAGCACGTTAGTAGATAGAGTAAAGATCAATCCCAAAGCCATCCAGGTAATATACTCTTCAAATTCACCCCCTCCGGATAAATTAAAAAATGCCCCCAGAGGTCCCTTGTATAGTAAGATTAACAAGGAAAAAAGAAGTGCTATCCCCCAAGTTGCCAATAACGCATGACGGGCAATATGCTGTGCTTTTTCTTTGTTTTTCTCTCCCAAGGAATGGGAAATCTCTATGCCGGATCCTACCGTTAAAATAGAGCTGATGGCCCAAATTAAATGGGTATAAAATCCTGATACGCCTACCGCTGATATAGCTTGGCTCCCTAGTGTCCCTACCCAGTACATGTCAATAATATTATTGGCAAACTGCATAAAAGACGTACCAATCAGTGGAACCGCCAAGCTTACAATAGACTTGGGAATATTACCCGTTGTCAAATCTTTCATAGTGTATGATTGAAATTCAATCTGTCAGTTTAGTGATATAGGTGAATATACCTGTTAATGTCTTAGAGTTTATTCTTACCCATAGGCAACAATTCTCCTAATAGGTTTGGTTTCCGTAGGTACTTTTTAATCTTCCCCATAACCTTTATCGTAATATTGCGATATTACAATTATATAGTATTCCTAAAGACAATACAAATATATTTAAGCATATTCATAGATAAGATGACGGTGATCTCATGAACTCAAGCGATGATCTATATTTTTATAATACAAAATATCACTTCCTAAATCCCCAAAATTCTCCAATTATCAATATATTATGTCTTCATAATAACCAAAGTTAAGAGAGCCCCTTGTAACATGATGAACATCGACCTTCTTACCCTTCTACTTTATCTTTCCATCCCACTATCCAGTGGATTCATTGGTTGGTTTACCAACGTAACGGCTATTCAGATGCTGTTCTATCCTGTGAAGTACTTTGGAATCCCTCCTTTTGGCTGGCAAGGGATCGTTCCAGCCAACTCTCACAAAATGTCGCTGAAAGCGGTAGACCTACTCACCAATAAACTTTTTAAGATAGAGGAGCATTTTGAGCGCTTGGATGCCAATAGAGTGTCACTCGAAATGAAAGGGAGTATGAGGGATTTAACGATACGTACGGTTGATGAGGTCATGCAAAAAGAGCTTCCTAAGGTATGGAATACGCTTCCCTCCTCTGCCAAGGACTTGGTCTATGATGCGGTAGAGGAAAACACAAAGCATATGGTAGAAGATGTATTAATGGATATCAAAGAAAATATCCGACCCATGCTGGACCTTAAGATGTTAACCTTAGAGGCTATTGAGCGGGACCCACAACTATTAAATGAGATCTTTATCAAGTGCGGGGATCAGGAGTTTCGTTTTATTGAAAAATCCGGGTTTTACTTTGGGGCACTATTTGGTCTAACTCAAATGGCCGTTTCTATCTTCTTTATGGACTGGTGGTTATTGCCCCTATTCGGTTTGGTGGTAGGTTATCTAACGAACTGGCTTGCCCTGAAGCTAATTTTCAAGCCCAACAACCCTATACACTTTTTGGGATTTACCTTTTTGGGGCTGTTTCTAAAAAGACAAAAAGAGGTGGCGGCAGAGTATGCCTATATTGTCACCCAGCGTATCGTAACTACAGAGGCATTATTTCGATATGTTTCCCGCTCATCCGGTAAGGAAATCTTAAGCAGCCTAATTCGTAAACGATTGGATAATGTGATTGACAATAGCTATGATAAGGTCAAAGGGATCATTACCCTATGGGCCGATAAGCAAGATGCCGCAGAGCACATTAATATCATCAAGAATGTAGCTCATTTTCGTTTTATGCAAGAATTCCCCATTGCCCTCCGCAATGTCTATCCTTATGCCGATGAGGTATTTGATCTGAACAACGTCATTCGAAGCAAGATGGAAGTATTACCTTATAAAGACTTTGAGGGGGTACTACGCCCGGCATTTCAGGAAGATGAGTGGAAGTTAATTTTGGTGGGGGCTATTTTGGGGGGACTGGCCGGGGTGTTGCAATATATTTTCTTGTTTATGGCGTGATTTGGAGCGTGGACGCTCCACTTGTGGGGTGAGTCGTAGCGTGGACGCTACGACTAGGGCTACCCAATTTGTTGGGTAGTCAATAATTTTACGTAGCAACTGGTCTTTGCGTCCACGCAAAGACCAAAACATAATAGGAGCGTCCACGCTCCAGGTCTCAAAAATTCCCTACCTTTAGGATATAAAAACAAACCTTTCAAAAAATAAACTATGGCTAAAACTGCACTCATCACCGGAGCCACTTCCGGTATCGGCAAGGCTACTGCCGAACTTTTTGCTGAAAATGGCATTAACCTTATTCTTTGTGGTCGAAGAGAAGAGCGTTTACAAGCGCTAAAAGAAGAACTGGAGCAACATGTACTGGTTCATACCCTTAGCTTTGATGTAAGAGATCGTAAGGGCGTACAAAATGCGATGGATTCTTTGCCAGAAGTTTTCTCAACGATTGATATCTTGATCAATAATGCTGGGAATGCCCATGGATTGGACCCTATACAGACTGGGAATATGGACGATTGGGATGCGATGATGGATATTAATGTCAAAGGACTACTTTATGTTTCTAAAGCAATTATTCCTGGGATGGTCCAAAGGCAGGCTGGGCATATTATAAATATTGGTTCTACTGCAGCCAAAGAGGTTTATCCAAATGGAAATGTATACTGTGGCTCAAAACATGCGGTGGATGCTATTACAAAAGGCATGCGTATTGACCTTAATGAGGCAGGGATTCGTGTAGGAGGTATTCATCCGGGACTGGTACATACCGAGTTTTCTGAAGTTCGTTTTAAAGGAGATACGGAAAGAGCAGAGAATGTTTACAAAGGATATGAGCCTTTGAGAGCTGAAGATATCGCTGATATTATTCACTTTGTGGTAACGAGACCTTATCATGTCAATATTGCTGACTTGGTGGTATTCCCTACAGCTCAGGCTTCTTCAACGATTGTCAAAAAGAGTTGAATCAAGTTTTAATATTTATCGGTTATCGTTTATAAACAATAAGCGATAACCGATAAACTCAATATCTACTCATTATAGTAAAAACGCTCATACACGATTTGTCCATCTTTCCAGCGCTGTACTCCCGCTTGCTCCATTTTCACACGATTCCCTCCCTTAAATGTGACTTCCATGGCTGTTTCGTGCATAACGATTCCATTAGCCTCATCACTGGTAATGGCACGAACTTCTAGATCGTGAAACTCCTCTACCATATCCAAGAATTCTACTTCATGTTCACGGCATTCTTTTTTCCCTTTGAAGGTTTTGGTAGGCTCTCTCATTTCGACATTCTCTGCATAGTACTTGTCAAAGGCCTCTAGCAACTTGCCCTCTCCTAGCATACGATAAATGTCTTCGGTTTTTTCCTTTAAGGTCATGATATTTGGGTTAAATGGATAATTAAACAGACTCTTAAGAGTCTATAAAAGTTAAGCGTTCTATCAAGATTATTCAAGGCTTTTAGTTTAATATCCCTAGTAAGTTTTTGTAAGCTGAGGTTTTACAATGTTATCATTACGTTTTCATAAGGTCCTACTCTCATTATTTGATATAATTTAATTCAAACTCTTTTATTTAGTTGCAAGTTTAGACTAAAATACCCTTTAAAAAAAACACACCTCAAAATTAATAGAGGTGTGTTTTTTTAGAGCTTGTTTGGAATACTGATTTAGATAGAGAAAATTTCTACAACCTGTTCAAATTGATTCAAATTTGAGAATAATAGTGGTTCTATTTGTGGAAAATTTGAGTCGATTTGAACAGTGATTAGAGGAATTTTCTATCTGAAGACGTATTCCAAACAAGCTCTTAAAGATTTAAGCGAGAAATCACTTCACTTTCTCTACAACTTCCAACTGAGATACTTCCAAAGCTTGAGCGATATCCGCTTTGATATCTTCTATATGCTCCAAACCAGCAGATATACGAATCAATCCTGGTGTAATCCCCACTTGTAGACGCTCCTCTTCCGTCAACTTAGAGTGTGTTGTCGATGCCGGATGCGCACAAATCGTACGGGTATCCCCCAGATTAGCTGTGAAAGAACACATTTTCAAGGCATTCAAGAACTTTCGTCCCGCTTCAATTCCTCCTTTCACTTCGAAGGTGGTTAACCCTCCTCCTGCTCTCATTTGCTTTTTAGCCAATTCGTACTGCGGGTGTGAAGGCAAGAATGGATATTTCACAAATTCTACCTCTTCCCTTTCCTCCAGGAATTGCGCCAGTGCAAGCGCATTCTCACAATGACGCTCCATACGTACCGCCAAGGTCTCTAAACTCTTGGACAAAATCCACCCATTAAATGGTGATAATGCCGGACCCGTATGTCTAGCCATAAAGCGCACTTGCTCAATCAACTCTTTAGAACCTAGTACCGCACCAGCGATAGTACGTCCCTGCCCATCAATAAACTTGGTAGCAGAATGGGTCACAATATGCGCACCTAGTTTCAGTGGGTTTTGTACATATGGTGTTGCAAAGCAATTATCCACATTCAAAATAATCCCATGCTTATCCGCCAACTTACCCAGGTACTCAATATCTAATAGATCAATCGCCGGATTGGAAGGTGTCTCAATAAAGATCATCTTCGTATTTTCCTGAATCGCCTCCTCAAACCCTTCTGGATTATCAATATCGACATACGTATGAGAGATTCCCCATTTAGGCAATAATTGCGTAAGAATCTGGTGCGTAGAACCGAATACAGAACGAGAGGCCACAATATGATCTCCTGCACTGACAAAAGCCGCAATACTGGTAAACATTGCTGCCATACCCGAAGCCATAGACATTCCATCCTCAGCCCCTTCCATCAGGCAAAGCTTCTCGATAAACTCATTGTTATTTGGATTGGAATAACGGGTATAGATATTCCCCTCTACCTCATTACTAAATAACGCACGAGCATGCTCTGCATCATTAAAGGTAAATCCAGAGTTCATGTAAATCGGAGCAGAATGTTCTCTTTGTGACGTTTGTTCCATCTGCGTACGGATGGCCAATGTTTCGAAGTTTTTGAATTCCATATTCGGTTCGTTTATAGTTGTTCTTTTTGGAAGGTAACTGTTGAGTCCATTACATGGCGTCGATCACGCCGCTAATTGAGTAGCGCTACGTGCCATTGAGTTGAGTTTCGCTTATTGAACTGAATGAGTAATTCACTGAACTCAATCAACAATTCAACTCGGTTCAACGAGCGAAATTCAACTCAGCTGCTTACAGCTGACGTTCAACGATTCAACAAATACTATTCGTTGATAATCTCAAAGCTATGCGTAATCTCTGCAGTCTTTCCTACCATTTCCCCTACGGAGCAATATTTATCTACCCCTAACTCAATCGCTCTAGCTACTTTTTTCTCATCCAAGTCACCATACATTTTGAAATGCAAATGTGCTTTGGTAAATGGAGAAGGCGCTCCTTCCTTACGGTCTCCTTCAATCGAGATCTTGACATCTTTCAAATCTTGACGCTGTTTTTTCAAGATACCCACAATATCAAAAACACTACATCCAGCCAGTGCGGACAATACCAATTGCATAGGACTCATGGCTTTGCCTTCCCCTAGCTCTGAACCAGGCTTTCCATCCATTTCCACTTTCAATCCTTCTTCTGATACTGCTTCAAAGTGAATGCCGTCGTTTAATCTATTTAGTTCGATTTTCATATTTATATTTTCTTATAATTCCATTTGGGGCATGAAACAAGCTCTAATCATACCTCAATAAAAAATTGATTGCGTCCTAAAAATATTTAAGGCAAATTTTGTTGATTGAAAGGAAAATAAAAACTTATTTCGCCTTAAATTCTTCTGCCTAACTAGGCTTTTAACAGAAAAAAAATCTTTAAACAATACTGAGATGAAAGAAATTACGGTTCAAGAATTAAAGAAACTTCAGGACGAAGGAGCTGATTTTCAACTAATAGACGTAAGAGAACCTGTTGAATTTGAAGAAGCAAACCTTGGTGGTGAGCTAATTCCATTGGGAGAATTCATGGAGGATATCGATGCCGCTACAGAAAACATCAGCAAAGACAAGCAAGTGATCGTACATTGTCGCAGCGGAAAGCGTAGTGCTAACGCGATCATGATGATGGAAATGCAAAAAGACTATGATAACCTTTACAACTTGACGGGAGGTATCATGGCTTATATTGACGAGATCGGACTATAATGGAGAAAGGAAGAAGGAGAAAGGATTAATAATTCCTTCTTCCTTCTTCCTTCTTCCTTATTCCTTCTTCCTTCTTCCTTCTTCCTTCTTCCTTCTTCCTTAAACCGTTTAAAAGTAGCACTCAACCATCAGTTTACTTAGCAATCAATTCACTAAAATACTACTCTTCTATAAAGGATCCCACTCTCTGCAGATACTGCTTCATAATATACCTCTCCCAACTTAAAGTAATTCTGTCCATCCTCTGTTACCACCATACATCCTGACGGTAATTGCTCCAGGTACATTTCATTTGGCGGAGGTACTACAGTAAAGAAGATATCCTCCCCCATCGCTCTTGCTTCATAATAGGCACCTTGATACACATAGTAAGTTTCTCCATATACTTCCTCAATCACTGCTCCCTCCGGCAACATATTTACTGTCATCCCTACTAATGGGCGTACTACTTGGTATCTACCCCAACCAAGTCTTCTATAGACTGTCCCTGCAAAGTAATAATACTTCACACCGTCAATCACCATCTTCTGTGCTCCATCAGGCACCACGGAAACAATTGCCCCCAAAGGAGCCTCTATAACTCTGTATCCTCCATCATAAGCACTATAATAAACTCCTTGATTATAATAATATTGATTGCGGTTTAAATAAAAAGACGACCAAGTAGGTGAGTAATCATAATACACTTGCCCTATGGGCCTCCAATAGGTTCCCCAATATCCGGCACCTGCGTAATAAGTTGGTACGTAATGGTGCACTCGGTGATACGGTCTATAATGATATTCCTTGATCACTACTGTTCTAGGAGCATTCACCACTACCGTTGTAGGTCTACTGCGAGGTCGGCTCGTTACACTTGCATAGTCTCTATTCGCATGTGATCGACCACGTGTAGGAGTAGTCACGATTGTTTGTGCTTTAGGTCTACCGTTTACTCCTTGAGAAGTTGGCGTAAAGTTTTTCTCTCGGCTATTGGTTTGATGTATTTTAGTATTAGGTCTGTACACTGCCCTTCCTTTGGTAGGTTCGTGTACATTTGCCGTTCTGCTAGAACTTTTTGATTCATTTGAAGTCGTAGTGGTCGTTCCTCTCACTCTACTGCTTCTGGTGGTCTTATAAAAAGGCTTTGAGGTAGTTTTAGGAGTAGTATATACCGCCTTTGATCTTGTCGAAATAGGTTTCTTCGGTGTAGTCTTTACCGTACTTTTACGAGAAGGTGTTGAAGGACGAGAGGTTACTTTCTTCGTTCTTGAGGGAGTAGAGGATGACTTTACCGTTGACGTATTTCTTCTACTTTTGGTTGACGGACTACTTTTTCGAGTAGGACCTGAAGGACGAGAAGTCGTCTTCTTGGTTCTCGAGGATGAACTCGAAGAAGCTTTTTCTTTTCGGGTGCTTGTACTTGACTTTTTAATTGGCACCGCTGACTTATTGGACTTTGTTCTTGAAATTGTTCTCTGTGCATATCCATCTATACTTCCTAACAATAACGTTAGGCACCCTAACAGCATGACGTATCTGAAAACCATAGCAAATGTGTTTTTAGTTAAAATTTATCTTTTACCCTCCCGCAAAAAAATCCTTTTCATCTGGATTTCAAAGAAGCTCTTAATACAAAGACAAACAAAGGTATTCAGAGGTCAAAATTTTTCATTTTGATAAAATTGTATTGATAGGGTCAGAGGATGAATAGTCCTTTTTGGAATGTATTCATTTCGATCGGTATCACATACCAAATAGTGGGTAGATCTTATCCTTGATTATGGGTAGTACACTTCTAATTTTTCAATTATTTCAATAAAATATACTATCCATTATTTCATTATTAATATTTTTTATGTTTTATTAGCATTCAACTAAAGACTATTGATTGCGTCACGCCATACTAAACAGTATACAAACACAGCCTTACAAAAATATTACAACAGTCCATATTCTCTGTTGACAATAGTCAGCAAAACAATATGGCATGGATTATTTTTTGACTTCCATTCTAAATTTGGGTTAGGAAATGGAAGGCATATCACACACTTAGATTAAATTAGAACTATGGTAATTGGCATTCTGAATGAAACAAGCGACAAGCGTGTAGCTGTCGTTCCTGCACTGGTGCAAAAACTGGTAAAGGAAGGACACAGCGTGTATTTTGAAAAAGGAGCTGGATTAACTGCCTCCGTAACAGATACAGCTTATGAAGAGGCTGGTGCAATCAGCAAAGAACGTAATAGTATTTTAGAGGAATCAGACTTTATTCCTACAATTCACCCAATCAGTAAAGACGAAGCTACTCAATTAAAGGCTAACGCTACCCTACTGACCCTATTGCAACCTTTTCAAACAGATGAATTCTACAAGGGGCTTTCTGTAAAAGAAATCACTGCATTTTCTTTTGACATGATCCCTAGAAGTACGATTGCACAGAGTATGGATGTACTTTCTTCTATGGCTTCTATTGCAGGCTATAAGTCAGTACTGACTGCAGCAGATTTACTACCTCGTTATATCCCTATGCTATCTACAGCAGCAGGTACAATACCTCCTGCCAAAGTACTGATTCTGGGTGCTGGTGTTGCTGGTTTACAAGCGATTGCCACTGCCAAGAGATTGGGAGGACAAGTAGAAGCTTTTGACACACGTCCTGCTGCTAAAGAAGAGGTGCAGTCACTGGGAGCTAAATTTGTAGAAGTAGAAGGTGCTGCTGATGCTAGTAATGCCGGAGGGTATGCCGTAGAGCAAACGGAAGAATACAAGCAAAAGCAAAAAGCATTGATTGAGGAAAAAGTACAGAAAGCAGACGTTATCATCACAACGGCGCAGCTTAGAGGAAAACCTGCTCCTACCCTAATTACAGAAGAAATGGTAAAGAGCATGAAAGAAGGCTCTGTCATTATTGACCTGGCTTCCTCTACAGGAGGAAACTGCGCACTAACTGAAGATGAGAAAACAGTCGTAAAGCATGGCGTTAATATCCTGGGTAGCTCACAACTAGCTGCTGAAGTCCCAGAACATGCTTCTCAACTATTCAGCAGAAATATTGAGAACTTCCTTAAGATTCTTCTGGTAGAAGGTCAACTTACCTTAGACTTCTCCAACGATATTCTTCGCAGTAGCTGTGTCATCTATAACGGGCAAAGCGTTTATGGTGAAACCGATAGCTTGATTAAAAAGAACACTGAAGCTGAAAAAGAGGAAGCTATAGAGGCTTAATCTAAAAGCAATTTTTTTGAAGTGTTTTTTATTTAGTTGCAACAAACGACTAAAAATCTGCCACTTACATCATTTTTGAAAACGAAATCATCTTAATCCTATGGATACGAATGTCTTATTTATAGAGCTGTTCTTGGCTCAATACCTACCAATCATCACTATATTGGTATTAGCTTCTTTTTTGGGAATGGAGATTATCGGTAAAGTCCCTACCGTACTGCATACCCCACTTATGTCTGGTGCAAATGCTATTTCTGGAGTCGTAGTAATTGGTGCGATTATCCTGATTCGCAATGCAGCAGCAGATGACTACCTGACACTAGGAATGGGTTTTTTGGGTATCTGCCTGGCCATGATCAACGTGGTAGGAGGATTTGCCGTGACCAACCGTATGTTAGATATGTTCAAGAAGAAGAATAAATAGTGTTTGCTTGACACTTATACGTATATAGCATCCGTTATTTATTATTTTAAAGATTTAACTTAAGAAAGAAGTGAATAATACTATAGATTTTTTGTACCTGGCCAGCATCATTGTATTCGTCTTTGGTCTTAAAGGACTGGCTCACCCTGAAACTGCCCGTAGAGGGAACCTTATCGCAGCTGGAGCTATGGGAGCTGCTATCCTGATTTCCATCTTCGCTCCTATGGAGAACGGAGACAATAACTACCTTTGGATTCTTGGAGGTATGGTCGTAGGTAGTGTGATCGGCTTGATCTCTGCCAAGAAAGTAGCCATGACCAAAATGCCAGAAATGGTATCCCTATTCAATGGTCTGGGTGGTGCTTGTGCCATGCTGATTGGTATTGTAGAGTTCAAGAACCTTGACCCTATTACGCCAATGATGAGCGGAGCAGTTTTCGCCAACTTATTTGCCTTATTCATTGGTTCTGTTTCCTTTACAGGTTCTATTATCGCCTGGGGAAAACTTAATGGATCATTAAGAGATACTTTAAAATTACCAGCACCACAGGTCATTAACCTGGTTACGCTGCTACTGATCATTGGAGGTTCTGCTTGGACGATGATGCAGCCTGAACTAGACATGACATTGGTATTTGCCCTATTGGCACTATCCCTGTTTTATGGTGTTGCTTTCGTTAGCCCAATTGGAGGTGGCGATATGCCCGTAGTGATTTCCCTACTAAACTCTTTTACAGGGATTGGCGCAACAGGTGCCGGTCTGATCTACGGCAATAATGTCATGATCATTGGTGGTATTCTGGTAGGAGCTTCCGGAATCATCCTTACGGTAATGATGTGTAAAGCCATGAACAGATCCCTGATCAATGTGATTATCGGTGGCCTTGGCAGTGGAGGAAGCAGCAGTGGTTCTGATCGTGAGCAAGTGGTCAAAGAGGTAGGACTTTCTGACTTGGCTATACAGTTGAAATACGCTAGTAAAGTGGCTATTGTACCGGGATATGGTCTAGCGGTAGCACAAGCACAGCACATTTGTCACGAAATCGAAGAGGCCTTGGAAGAAGAAGGCGTAGAAGTAAAATATGCGATCCACCCAGTAGCCGGACGTATGCCAGGGCATATGAACGTACTATTGGCTGAATCTGACGTTCCTTACGAAAAACTAATGGAACTAGAGCCGGCTAATGCTGACTTCCCAACAACCGACGTGGTCTTGGTCATCGGTGCCAACGACGTGGTTAACCCAGCGGCTAAAGAGGACAGCGCCTCTCCTATCTACGGTATGCCTATCCTGGATGTAGAGCAAGCCAAAAACGTTGTGGTATTGAAAAGAGGTATGAGTACTGGATACGCAGGGGTGCAAAACCCGCTATTCTTCGGAGATCGTACCAAAATGCTATTCGGAGACGCTAAAGATTCATTGAATAAGCTGAAGGATGAGATCCATCACGCATAAAATATTAAAGATAAAGCATCTATAACAATTGAACCAAATCACGTACGGCTGCGCCATTGGCGCGGCCGTACTTATTTAAGGGGTGGCCGACTTATTTAAAGCAATGATCTTGCTTTTATATCACATTTATCGAACAGCCTCAATCGTAAATGTCTTTCTCCCGGCTGGCGTCTGTACCTGAACACTATCCCCTACAAACTTATCCCAAAGAGCTTTTCCGATAGGTGACATAATACTCAATGTCTTCTTACGGGTATCAGCCTCGTCCTTTCCTACCAAACGAAACTCCATGGAACGTCCTGTTTCATCCTTGAACTTTACAAAACGTCCGAAACATGCTTGTCCTTCTTTTCCGGCAGGAGTAAATATTTTAAGAATCTGTGTACGCTTATGCAGGTAACCAATACGGCGATCCAGCTCTCTTAGCTTCTTCTTACCATAAATATATTCTGCATTTTCAGAGCGGTCTCCCATGGCTGCGGCTTCTGATACTGCTTCGGTTACAATCTTTCGCTCGTCCCACAACGCCTTCATCTCTTGGTTCAACTGATCGAACCCCTCTTTTGTGATTAATATTGACGTATCCATCTGTTTGATATTATTATAGTTCTTGTATGTTTTATATGCTGTGTTCCCCTATTGTTCACTCTCCTTCTTTTGTTCCACTTCATTCTTCAGGAGTTTCAAGGCTTCTGTATATTGTGCTTTCATATTCTCATCAAAGTCTGACAGCAACGCATATCCTCTAGCTAATAGATTAAACCCAAAATCTCCCTTTTCTTCCCATAACAATTTAGTACCCTCCTCAGAAGGAGTTAGAATAAAAGTACCTTGATTCACAAAACTGCCATCATTAATACTCATCACCACCTCTACTTTCTCATAAGGAATAGAGGTTACAATTTCCAATCTGCCATTCCCTTGTTCTCCCTGATCCCAGGTCAACAGGCTGCCTACCCCTTCTTCTATCCCTTTGTATTGTATAGAAGCCAATTGACTGCTATCCATTTCCGCAAAGGCCCAAGATTCCCATAAGCGCAAGGTATTGATATGAGGAAAAACCTCTTTAGGGGTCGCTTCAATAGTTACCTCTGCCTCTACCTTATAATCACTTGGCAACATAAAAGTAATTAGCATCAATAACCCCAGTACAGAAACTATACCTAGCAAAAACGATTTGATCATACGATATCTACTTTGAACATGTAATTTTTTAACTCACCACATCAGATTTATAGGTAATTATGATTAAAATCCCCATATACCTTTCAACTGCTTTCTTTATTCAAAACTACTCCCAGCCTCCCGTATATCGATCAAAGCGAAGCAAAAGCTTATATAAAACTGAATAAATGAGTTAAGTTCTTAATTTTTTAAAGCGCAAATATCATAATATTTAGTTCTACCAAACAAGTATAAATGACTTTTTGAACACAATTCTTACAACCCTATATTGAAGATATAAATTATTGCATATCGAAACCTTTCTATGCAATCAGGGTAACGTTGAACTATTAATTAAGGTAAGTTTAGGCTTACAAATTGTGCTTACTGCTCCATCTTTGATAAGGTGGAGTAGTTTTTTTTGTTCTCTTCAGAAATACGGTGCGATTCTATCCTAATCTCTTGGATAAATGCAATGAGGTATCCATTTTTGTAGCTGAATACACGGTAGCAATTACAGATCGAAATTAAGAGCGTCATGCAGAATGATCCAACATTAAACGGAAAATACCTGGGTAGCATTACCCAAGACTTCTTGAAAGTAGCCAACGCTTTAAAGGAAAGTGCTTACCAAATCAAGGCACGAAAGATTTCTGAATTCCCCATTTTCCCCATAGCCAAAGAAGAGTTGCTTGTCGGACAACTTTTGATTGGCATCAAGGACAAGCCTCAGTTGAACTGGAACTATCATATTTCCTTTGCTGAAGAGTTCGTTCAAAGAAACTTAATTGAGGAAGACAAGCTGGAGGAATTTGTCGCCAACTACAAAGACCCCGAAGAATACTGTTGTCTTTTTGTAGTGGACGAAGGGTTTGTCAATTTTGTATACGTCCCTTATCCTTTGGAAGAGGACTAGAGCTAGCAATTACATTTACAATAAACTATACAATGGCTGAAATTAAATGGAAAACCGTTAAAGAATACGAGGATATCACTTATAAAAAATGTGATGGCGTAGCCCGTATTGCTTTTAACAGACCTGAGGTACGTAATGCCTTTCGTCCAAAAACTGTCGCTGAACTATACGAAGCTTTTCTGGATGCCAGAGAAGATACAAGCATCGGTGTAGTACTATTATCTGGTGAAGGACCATCTCCAAAGGACGGGAAATATGCATTCTGTAGTGGCGGTGACCAAAACGCCAGAGGATTCCAGGGATATGTAGACGACGACGGTATGCCGCGTCTGAATATCCTTGAGGTACAGCGTTTGATCCGCTTTATGCCAAAGGTAGTCATCTCTGTCGTACCAGGATGGTGCGTGGGTGGTGGCCACAGTTTGCACGTTGTATGTGACATGACTCTAGCGAGTAAGGAACATGCGATCTTCAAGCAAACGGATGCGGATGTTACCAGCTTTGACGGTGGTTATGGCTCTGCTTACCTTGCTAAAATGGTAGGACAGAAAAAAGCAAGAGAGATCTTCTTCCTTGGAAGAAACTACTCCGCACAAGATGCCTATGAAATGGGTATGGTCAACGCCGTAATTCCTCACGACGAACTAGAAGACACCGCTTATCAGTGGGCTCAGGAAGTCCTTGCAAAATCACCTACTTCTATCAAGATGCTTAAATTTGCCTTCAACCTAACCGATGACGGCATGGTAGGACAGCAGGTATTCGCTGGAGAAGCCACTCGTTTGGCTTATATGACAGAAGAAGCTAAGGAAGGTAGAAATGCCTTTTTGGAGAAGCGTAAGCCTAACTTCAAAGATATCAAGTGGATTCCTTAGTGGGGTTGAATCGTTGAATCGTTGAATTAAGCTTCGCTCGTTGAATCGAGTTTAATTGTTGGTTGAATCGTATTCTCTTTCAGTCAACAATTCAACTCGAATCAACTCACCGAAGGTGAAATTCAACGATTCAACGATTCAACATCATGCACATACCGAAGATCTGTATACGGAGTCATTGCTCAGTATACAGATTTTTTATTAGTATTCATCCATCACTAATCACCTACCAACATGTCAACCTTTTCTTTTCAGCCAGCGAACTATAAGATTAAACGTTACCCAAGTACTTCCAACCATTCCCTTAAAAGCTGGAGTGCGGCAGACGAGTATATGCTACAATACCTTTCGGACTTGGAAAGCACCCCTTCCCATGCGATTATCTGCAATGACCGATTTGGGTATTTGGGCTGTCACCTCTCCCCTTTCAGTCCTCAAGTCGTAATCAACTATAAATCACAGGAAAAGGCTATTCGCCTCAATCTGGAAAAGAATGGCATTGCTCCTGAGAAGCTATCCTTCTATACGCCTTTGGATACGCTTCAGGATACTACTATTGCGCTGATACGCATCCCTAAATCTACCGATCTCTTCGAGTGGTTTCTTCATCAAGTACACACACAAATTGACGATAAAGGAGAAGTGATATGTAGTTTTATGACGAAGTACTTCAATCCTCAATTATTGAAAGTTGCAGAGAAGTACTTTGAAGAGGTGGAGCAAAGTAAAGCATGGAAGAAAGCCCGTCTACTGATCTTGAAAAAACCAAAAAAGATAGATACTTCCATCACTTCTTTGGTGCACCAGCTTCCTTATCAGGATCAAAAAGTATTTGAGCAATATTATGGGGTATTCTCAGCCAAGAATATTGACTATGCGACCCAGTTCTTTATGGAAAATATGCTGATCGAAGGAAATGAAAACACCGTATTGGACCTGGCTTCTGGCAATGGCGTATTGGCTTGGGCCGCTAGACAAGTTCTTCCAAATGCAGATATACATTTGATGGATGATGCTCATTTGGCAGTAGCCTCTTCCCAAAGAAATTTAAGTTCTGAAAAGACCTCCTTTCACTTTGAGGACCATATAGAAGACTTACCTGTGAAGCAATTTGATTTGATTGTCAGCAACCCTCCTTTTCATTTTGAGCATGAAAACAATATAGAGGTATCCATAGGGTTATTCCAACAGGTAAAAAAAGCATTATCTCCTACCGGTAATTTCCAGTTAGTAGCCAACAAGCACCTGAACTACAAAACCCATCTGGAAAAAATATTTGAAAAAGTAGAGGTGGTTCAAGAAAATGATAAGTTTATCATCTATCAATGTCGATAGTCCTAAATAGATAAAGGATAAAGGATAAAGGAAGAAGGACTCCTTTATCCTTTATCCTTTATCCTTTATCCTTTATCCTAAAAAAGCTCTTATTGTGTAAGTCCCAATACTCCTAACTTATACAATTCTTTCTCCTTATCAGCAACTCTACTCACATCGCTAATCAACCAACCGATATTGTCCGTAGAACGCTCAAAGTGATCTACCGTAAACACCCAATTATCCGCTTGTAGGAAGTGATAACGTATCTGATCTACTTGATTCATTTTGAGATCTCCCGTTTTCAGTAAATAGAAGAAAACATTGCGTTGGTCTTCCTTAAAGGTTGTTCCCGCATAATTGGCAAAGTTATCAGGATGCTGTTCCGCTGCCGTCATTAACTTCATGAAATTCAACTCATGACTAATAGGTGATAGAGAAGCAGTCATTTTTGTCGGTTTTACAGAAAGAAAATCTGCTTTCACGGAACGAATAATCCATCTGGAAATCTTTTTCGTATTCGTTTCCTGCTGCATGACAAGAGTTATCTTTTCTGACGTCCCTTTATATTCTACATCCACATTTACTTCTGCGTACCAATGGTTGTCATAAAAAGATAAAGCTGTATTGTTTTCCACTACCTGCTGCACAAACTCTTTAACCACCGCAGCCTTTTCCTCGTTCAGGCCACGGGTATATACTGCATCAATCAAACGATGGATTCCCTCCATACGTAAGTCAGCGGTAGGCTCCTTAATTTTATTGCCGTCATAATCAATTTCTAAGTTAAAACGCTTGATAAACTCATCCAGCTGTTTTACTCTCAATTTAAATTGTTCTTCTTGTGCATGAGAAATATGCTGCAATTTGTCTTGTGCGAACAGGGGAAATGTCGTTAACAGCAAACTGAAAACGATAAGGTATTTTTTCATGATGAATTATTTTAAAAAAACGGAGCTAATAATTCTTGGGCTCAGTTAAGATTGGAATATAGCGAACACGCAGCATAAGACCGCTGCAAGCCGTAGCATTACATGACGTACGTAACGCTACGACCAGTGTGTCTAAGACAAGATCTACGTGACTGACTCCACTTTATTAAGTGGAGATTATCAGTCTAGTAGAATCAATTTAGGCAGATTTGGTTTCGGCTACAGAAATATCTCCTAGCAACACAATCCAACGGCCTCCAAACAAATCCACGTGTCTTCTGATCTCAATTTCGATCGTCTTTTTCACGGTATCTTTATATACAGGCACACCATCTGCATTATACCCCACAAACTCCTGAAAGATTGTAGCTGTTGCCGTATAAACAGGATTTCCATCTGCGTCTTCTCCTTTTTTCATAAAGGAGCTAACGACACAACTCTTGGACGACTTGATATCTACTTTTGCATATGGCAATCGAGCCAAACGGTCTAAATACATAATCAAAGGACGTCTGATACGTTTCTCTATTCCTTTTTTAAGAATAGAAACCTCCATCGTCACGGACTCTCCTTTGTTGATGAACATCTTCAGTGCTAAGTCGATGTAAAGCTTTTTGGTATCCACTGTTTCTTCCTTCGACCCAATCACCGAAAAGTATTCTTGTACCTCATTGATCTTATCTACCGTACGGTTACGGAACTCTTCCAGTTCCTCGTAAGTAAGACTTACTGCTTTTGATGTATCCTCTCCTGAAACTTCTTCCTGCGCTCCTACTACACTGCTAAATCCCGCTATTAGAGCGATCATTATAAACCACTTTCTCATCTTAATTTAATCTATTTAGCTAATTAGAAATTTTCATTTTTGGTCTGTCGAATAAACTCAACAGTTAAAGTAAATTACTTGCTTTTACGCTCATAATACTCGTGAATATCCATAGAGGTATACTTTCCATCCTCCGTAGTCTCCGATCGAATTTCAATCACTCTAGCCAAGTTAGTGGACGTCGCTAGTTTCTTAACGAAATCAGCTGCTGTATAGCGATCCAACATAGTGTTACCATCCAAACCAAACACTTGTATTCTTGCATTTGGAGATGCAAAGACGTCATTTAACACTTTACTGAGTAAGCGAATACGTTCTCCTCTGGATTTATTATAATCATAAAGCTGAGCAATCATTTCCATAGGTGTCAATGGTTCCTCCTGTTTTACTACCTTGGGCTCTACTTCTGCGACCAATTCCTCCGGTTGCTCTTCTTCCAAATTGATTTCAAACTGTGGCGTAAACATCTTTTCGGATGCACTACGCTCCATCGTCATCTTTTTGGCATCATTCATCAGGCCATCCCATGTCACAGGGGTTGCCATAATTACTGATTTTTGTAATGCTTCCAGAAAGCTATTGGTGTATATTCCTCCCTTGTCATTTCCCAGTGCTTGTTCTCCAGGGCTACTACTCGTCACAATAATATTCCCTTTCGGAAGTAAAAATAAGTTCTCATATACATCAAAAGACTCATCAATATCTTCTACGATAGATACTCCTCCCCTTGCTTTTTTCACGGACAACCCTTTGATTACCTCATTACAACAATCGGCCATCACAATACTGAATTTAGGATTCTTCTCCTTAATCAAGTCATTGACAAAGGCCAAAGGATAATGACTGGCATTTGTTTTTCTAAGTCCCAAAGACAATTGAGGCCATTTGGATTGATCATCTGCCGAACGAGCACCATGCCCTGTATAATAGAAATAAACTACATCATTTGGACCGCAAGCCAACTCTTCTTTCAAAACCTTTTGTATTGTTTCTTTCGTAAAGGAAGTTCCTTCATGAAAATAACGTTTGATCTTCATTCCATTGGCATTGGCAATCGTTGCAAACTCTACTTCCATGCGTTCATAATCCGTCAAACAACTGGAACCAATACTAGGATCAGCCGTATCGGCAAACATAATGGCATGAAATGTCTGTGCCTTCAAGGTTGTTGCACTCAAAAGCAAGAATAAGAAATATAATAGAGGTAATTGTTTGTTGGTACTTCTCATGTTTCAATTGCTTTTGGTTATTGTTTCGCGGATATTTTTTTGAGATAACGCTTTGGGAAAACGCTCTTTAACGCTTTCATTAAGTGCCTATTTCTATCTAGAGGCGTACGACGTATAGGCATATTCTTGTAGCCAAACCCAGTCTCATCAATGGATAAAAACATATAAATCACAACAGACTCTTCTCCCCGATGAAAAGAGATCGCTAGTTCAGGGGCGAAAGGCGTTCTGCTCGTCATTTCAGTAAAATGATAATTATCGGCATCCAAAAATGTCTGCTTTAGCTTTTCTAAGCTTGCCTCATTGATTTCATAGTGCTCAGAATATGTGAAGTCCCCAACATACGTTGTACTGTCTAGTTCCTCCATAGGCTCTAACATAAAAGCTTGAGCACTATCACTTTGAGCGATCAACGTCAACACTTCTTCACCATAATATTTCTCTAAAGTCATTGTCAGACTATCTTGGGGGGTATATTTACTCGTTACTCCTTGATGATGAATAACCGGAATAGCATAGATCGTGGAAGCTAACAATAAGATAGCCGCACTCAGAATCATTCTTCTCATATAATCGTTTCAGTTGATAGTATAATAGTTATTACAGTACCTTGTTAAAGTATATTGCAATAGCACAATAATACGCTATATTTGCATAAATCGACAACAAGGCAATATTTTTTTAGCAAATATTGCTATCCCAATACAACTTTCCCAAGTGGGCTAACGTTGAATACTATGCGATAGCTTATCGCCTTACTTACTATTGAACAGTTTATCTATATTATCAACGACAAATACTTCTGTGAAGTAGTCAATAAACAACTACATTTCGACGAAAAGTTATCCACTTAAAAAATAAAAGATAATATTTTTTGTCTATTACAAATAAGTGGTTGTCTATAAAACGAACCGTTAGCAGCTATCGCAATAAATCATCTAAAAGAAGGCTAACGGTATTGAATAAAAAAATTACAACTATTTCATAATACATCAGATAATTGTAATATTACGCTAGTATATAGCACTATTTTTAATACGCTTAAATCAACAAAAATGAGAAACACTTTAAAGTTTTTGACGGTATTTGCCATTGCTTTTATGGTAGCCTTCACGGTATCTAATGACGCCACTGCTCAACGTAAAAGAAAAACTATCGGTAAGAAAATGGATACGCCATTTTCACAAAAGAGATATAAAACTGACAAAAAAGCTTTCAGAGCAATTGGTAACGGTAAAAGCCGTAAAGAAAGAAGTGCCATGCTAAAAGCAAGAACTGATGCACAAAGAAAGTTAGCTGAAGAAATGAAAGCTGTTGTAAAAACAGTTACTGAGGAGTATATGAAGGAGTATGAAGTAGGTGATACCTATGAGTTCCAATCAATGATGGAAAACAAAACCATCGTTGCAGCAAAAGCCTCTATCTCTGGTGCTAGCGAAATGGACTCTGAAGTATACACTATCAAGCAAAAGAAAAACGGTGAGAAATTCATCCTATTCAATGCTTATGTAGTTCTTGAAATGGACAAAGAAACGTTCAAGCAAAAGCTGAACAACGAAGTAATGAAAGAGAAAAAGAACGAAGTTGAGTTCAGCAAAGAGAAATTCAACGAGATCTTTGACAAAGAAATGGAGTCTCTTGAGTCTGAAATGTAATACAGGTCACTCCTAATAAATAAGAAAGCAGGCAGTGTCATGTTACGATTGCCTGCTTTTTTTATCTAGTTTCATAATGCCTCAATATTGAGTGCAATATTAATTATCCGGTACATCCTGTCAACGCTCGCTGGCGGACTAACGTACACTATGTACACCTCTCCTACAAACTAGGGTAATCCCTAGCAACACATCCCTAGGGAGGTTTCCTTCTTAACAGCTTGTACCTTGCTATGACTACGTTATTAAAAAATGATGAATAAACACACAGCAACCATCCTGCTTTATAGCTGCCTGCAATTTATGGTTAGCCTGAGTTATGGACAAAAGCCCGAATGGGTAATCAACCGTGGAGAAAGCAGTAAATACCACTCTTCTGTATACCTTACTGGCTTTGGTATGTGCCGTGTCAATAACGATACCTGGCTTGAAGATGCTGAAGCTACTTCCCTGGATCACGCCAAGAAAAACCTTTCAGAAAAAATAGTGGTAAAAGTAGTTTCCCAAACAACTTACTCTGAAGAAGAATACAACGATGAGTTTTCTGACGATATTCAAAGTAAAACTTTTAGTAGCAGCAATATAGAAATCACGGGGTTACAATCTGAAACCTATTACGATGAGCTAGATGGAGTACATTATACGATTGCCTTTGTCAAAAGGGCCAATCTAGTCAAAAGCTATTCAGAAAGAGTCGATCGCCTTCAAAGAGAAATTGATGGATTATATGCCTTTGCGCTAAACTATGAGCAAGAAGGTAACACTGCCATGACCTTGAAAAAATCACTTCGCTCGACGGTACTGTTTGAAGAAATGGAAAAGTATCAGGAAGTACTGATTGGCTTGGGACAAAGCACTCCCTTAAGAAAGGATGCTATCACAAAGCTACAGGTCGAAGAACTTATTGAAAGAAATAAAAATAGCGTAGCCAATAGCCTTGAAGACCTAGCCACTAAATTAGCCTTCAAATTGGATGAGAATAACGGTAAAAACACCCCTCTAAAAGGCGTTATTGTTATTCCTTTCTCCTATGAGGACTCCAAAACACCAACCCCTTTCTCTAAGTACTTCAAGCAAGTGCTGGAGGAAAAACTAAGCAGCTTTGTGGATTGGAAAATCTCGCAATACGAAGACTATAAAAACTCCGGCAACCGAGACCTATTAAAATATTATCTCAAAGGTTCTTATTGGGTAAATGAAGACGTAGTGACCTTCACAGTATTTGTCAAGGCATTTGGTGCGGGCCCTACCCTAGTGAGACTAGAGCAAAAAGTAGACAAAGCAGTAATTACCTCTGCTACACTGGAATATGAAATTCCAAAAGAGGAAAGCATCGTGACTCCAGACTCCATGGCCACCGAGCAGTAATCGTTGACGGAGTTCCTATCAGGATTCCGTATTGAAAAGGTATAGATCTTTTTCTTTCACAAGCGCTAAAGTATATAATATCAAAATGAGACACCTAGCTATCAGATTTTTTTGTGGGCTAAGCCTTCTGCTTATTGGCAGCACTACTGCCTTAAGTCAAAAAAAAGACCCTCCTCGTTGGGTCTTACAGAAAGGAAAAAGCCTTAAATATAATGACAGAGACTTCCTTACAGGCTTTGGTTTTGCTGCCATTGACAAAACTACTACCGTAGAAGAAGCTGCACAGTTGGCTAAAGATATGGCCACCCAAACCTTATCCCAGCAAATCATTGTCAAGTTTAAATCTGAAACAAACATCCACTTGATGGAAACGGAAGATGCTATCTTTGAAGACCTTCAAAGTACTAGTCAGTCCATCAGTAATGTGGAAATATCCGGGCTTCATTTTGATCAATTTGCTGATAAAAAAACATACTATTTTTTAGCGTATATCGAAAGACCGCAGATTATCCTACAGTTCCAAAATAAATTGGACATGGCCAATCAGGAGATCTATAGAGAATACCATATGGGATTAAAGTATGAGAAAGAAAACCAAAAAGAAAAAGCACTGGAAAAATTCACCGCTTGTCAGCTAGTTGCTGGTAAACGCAATGAGTACAAGGCTATTCTGGTTGGTCTGGGTGAGAAAATATCCCAAGATGAAATTTCCTCTAATACGATCGCTGATGCACTTAACCGTAACAGCCCAAACAGTGTTCGATCAGCAGAAGACCTGGCTTATGCCATTGCCTATAGCTTCAAGGAGCAATCGAACATTCCACTGAAAAATGTAAAGGTACACCATCTTACTTTTGAAGAAACGGGAGTCAGCAGTCCTTTCTCTAATTTTTTCACTACGTTATTGGATAATAAGCTTGCTTCTTTAGCCCAATGGCAAATGATAGATTTAAGAGATTATAACCCTGAATTGAGAGACCAATACCAGATTGATTATGCAGTAAGAGGAAGCTACTGGTTACAAGGAGATAAAGTAAAGTTCTCCTTAACCACCAAAGACATACAGTCTGGGCAACTGATCACCGTTTATGAAGTACAAATAGACAAGGAAATCCTGCTAGCAACGGCTAAAGATCTAAAGCCTGTTGGCTACGATGAGCGAAAAAGGGATTACCAACGTTTTCAGCAAAATGAAATCATAAATTCAGGGTTAATGCTAGAGGTCTTCACCAGCAAAGGAGAAGACAACCCTGTATTTGAGGATGGCGATCGTATGAAGTTGAGCTTCCGTGTCAACTATCCTTGTTATATTCGTTTGATCTATCATGATGCCAAGGGCAACAAAGTATTGCTCCTAGACAATATGTATATTGATGAAACTAAAGTGAATAAGGTCTATACGCTTCCTCACACTTTCCAAACCAGCCCTCCTTTTGGACTGGAAACCCTACAGGTCAATGCGCAACCTGAGAAGTTTACTGGACTACAAACGCGTATGTATGGCCCCTACAAGATCATTACGGAAAGCATCGATGAGGTCTTAATGAAAACCAGAGGTATGTTTTTGGATGACAGTGGGCAAACCCAACAAGGCTCTAGTTTTAAGGCTGAGAAACGAATTAATGTCATCACTACTCCAAGAGTAAACTAAGCACCACTCAAGGGTAATAAAAAAACCTCCGTTTCTCTTAGAAACGGAGGTTTTTTTGTTGAATCGTTGAATTTCATCACTTCGTAATGAGTTGAATTGAGCTTTGCTCGTTGATTCGAGTTGAACTGTTGATTGAAATATATACTAATACTTATATCATACAACAAATCAACTCGAATCAACGAGCAAAGCTCAATTCAACGATTCAACGATTCAACTGACATACATCTCGCATAAGACTAATACTTAATCTCTTACCGGTCTAGCCTCAGCAGGCAAGTCCTTCAAAATATTGATGATATTACCTCTTTTGTCTACCACAATATAGTTAAATACCATCTCATCAATCTCATCTAGATCGTTGGAAATCTGCTTCTCAATACGGATAATACCATACTTTTCTTCTACCACCCCAGTACCAGTATCTTCAGCAACTGTTTCTACTCCAGTTCCTTCCTCATTCAAAACTCTAGTATACTGTGACACAACTGCTCCGTTCTCTATTCTCAATCCCCACATTGGCATATTAATAAATGCCTCACTAGGAGGGAATGAAAAAGTAAAGTCACTCATTCGCTTCAGAGAAGTAACGTAACGGCTAATTGAAATTAAATCAGTACGAGAAACATTAATATCATCATATACCTGTGCCTCTTTCTTCTGTCCAAATAATTTAAACATAGCCGTGATTGCATCTACGTCACCAGACATTTGCTTATGAATAACATCACAATAGGTCTTGGCCGCACCACGTACAATAGAACGCATGGTAGGTGTAAGGTCAATCGATTCCTTATACATTGGCTCGTAGAATACCTTTACCAGCTGCTCTGTTGACATCCCCCCTGTATCCTCAGCCTTCACCTGAATTTTATTCTGCCCTTTTTTCAACTTCAGATAGGTCACAAATGTACCGTCATTAGGGTTTACCTTTACTTCACGGCCATCCACAAAAACCGATACGGTTTGCACTCCTCGACTATCTTTCACGTGTCCTTCCAAGCGCATACTTGGCTCACGAAACACCTCTATCTTTTTCCCTGACTCATCCGTCTGCCCTTCCAGGAAAATTCCTCTACTAGCATACGAAGACGTTTCATCTTTAAAGGCCTTAATTTCTGCAAGGAATAATTCTGGTGGATCATTTACTCCAAAGTCCAGATAAAAAGGCTCACTCGTCGCTGTTGCTGTTGGAATGGATTGCTGTGCGAAGGCACTCATACAACTACCCAACAACATCGTTCCAACTATAATTAGTTTAGTATTCATATTATTTATTCTCATTCATTCAACATGGTATAAATGGTCACTTACGGGCCAAATGATCGTTTGACAATAAAGAAAAAGGAGAAAACAATGATCTACTTATACCCCCTCCTATAATCCTTACATCCTACTAGAAGCCCGTTGGATCAAATGGAGGATCAGGCAATGCATTAGGCCCTGGTTCAGGCTCATCTATATCATCACCACCTGATGTTAGCACAACGCCTGCAACGGCCCCTGCAGCACCCAACAACAATACCTTTCCAAAAGCACCACTGCCTTTGACCTTAAACTCCGGCGTCCCTGCTACTATAATTCCTTTCTCATCTCTCAAGCGATACTGGTATTTACTTCCTTTATCAGTTGGAGTACTCAACATCATCTGGTGGTCAGTCGCATTGGCTTCAGCAACTCCCTCTTTGACCAATCTTCCATTTTTGTAAAGGTCTGCATATACCTTATACTTACTGAGATTACCACCTCCCATCCAAGATAATTTTAGTTGCTTTGGCTTTTTCTTCTTGAACTTTGTTCTCATACCTTTATTTGCCAAAGGCATGATAGGTGAATAATTTTGCTTTGCCTCTACCATGACACGGATATTACCACGATACTCATCCAGGTCTTCTTCTGGTTTCCAGTAAATAAGATTCCCTGACCCAGGGCTTACCTTCCCTACTGCTCCTCTTACACCTTTTGCTTCTACCGTATTATCATCCTCAGTAATGTAATACAAGGACACTTCATAGTCTTCTTTTTCACTCAAACGTGGTTGCAAATCATACTTGACTACAATCTGCCCTCCTACACTATCTGTTGCTAAGTTCAATACCTTTTGAGCCTGTACCGTAAAGGCAAAGGACAGCAGGCATAACACACCAAGGATTCTTTTTCTCATCTTATAATTATTGATTTATGTAAATCTTAGTTTTAGTTCGTCAGTTAATGGAGTACCAATATACTTTACGTTCCATTCAAGGGTAGAGTAAATAAAATCCTCTAAAAGCAGATTAAGTACAAATGATTGTAAAAATAAAACATTCAACTGCATTATTGCAAATAATCGTAAAGATATCAAGCGAAGAAACCACTATCGACTTGGCCTAATTTTTATCTTTCATCTAACGAGACGAATTCTCCGATATATATCGCTTATTATTTATAAACGATATAGTATTTTGTAGACTCCGACAGGATAAACCTGAAACACTATATAATATTTGGAATACGCCGATCTACTCATGTTATTTGTCATTTATTATATAGTATTTGCTACACGCTAAATCCACTAATCATGTTAATCTGTAACTCTATTTCAAAGCACCTTTTATCTATAGCGATAACACTTTGTTTACCACTTACCTCATTCGCCCAAGAGCAACCTTCTAATGAATCTTCTGCTCCACAAGAGGAGGTCGTAGAGTCCTCCCTCCCCTTTCAAGGAAAAAAATATCAGACCAATAAAAAATACTATCGAGCAGTAGGGACTGGTAGTTCACAGTCAGAACGTACTGCTACCCTAAAAGCCCGTACCGACGCCCAAAGAAAACTGGCGGAGCAAATCCAACAAAGTGTTTCAAAAAAGGGCAATGTAAAGATTTCGAGTTCAAGCGTTACCTTAAGAGAAGCTGCTGAAAAAGACTTTGAGTTGTACGTAGAGGAAGATACTATCAATTGGATTACGACCTATCATGCGCATGTGGTTTTGGAGGTAGAAAAGAAGAAGGTGGAGGAGCTTTTTGATTAAGCCTAGACTCCCATGTCTACTGCTTTGAGTTCAAGTTCAATAAAACCGTTAGTATGGCCATGGAACAAATTAAAAGTAAAGGCTATCTGGAGAAATTTGGCCAAAGTGGAAAAACTCTTGTGGGGATTGGCGTGAACTTTAGCACAGATGCGAAAGGGATCGATGGATGGGATGTGGAGGTTTTGAGATAATTCATCCCCCAAATATTTTCCCACACACTCTCCCCTTCTAAATCTTCAATTTTTTAATATTTCAGTTATATTTGATCTTCCGTTTCGGATCACTTTTTAAACCGTAGAGAATTTATGCTGCTAAGCAAACTGGAAATTAAGGGCTTCAAGAGTTTTGGCGACAAGGTCACCCTCAACTTTGATAAGGGGATCACGGCGGTAGTAGGCCCTAATGGTAGTGGAAAATCCAATGTGGTAGACTCTATCCGTTGGGTACTGGGAGAGCAACGTACACGTGCCCTTCGCTCGGAAAAGATGGATAACATCATTTTCAATGGTACCCGTAAGCGCAAGCCGCTGCAGATGGCTGAGGTCTCCCTTACTTTTTTGAATAATCGTGGACTCCTTCCTACTGAATATACTGAGGTAACGATTGCCAGACGTTATTACCGCTCGGGAGAAGCGGAGTACCTTCTGAATGGCGTACCCTGCCGTCTAAAGGATATTCAGGGATTATTCCTGGATACGGGGATCGGCCCGGATAGCTATGCCATCATTGAGCTGAAGATGGTAGACGAGATCCTGAATGACGTCAACAACTCCCGTCGAACACTTTTTGAAGAAGCAGCAGGGATTTCCAAGTTCAAGAAGAGAAAAAAGGAAACATTCAAGAAGCTAAAGGATACGGATGCTGATTTAGAGCGTGTAGAAGATCTTTTACATGAGATCGAGAAAAATATGCGCTCCCTGGAACGACAAGCCAAGCAGGCCCGTCGTTACCTTAAACTGAAGCATGAATATAAGGATGCCAGCATTGTATTGGCGAAGAAATCCGTTACCGCTCAGCTGGATGAGATGGAGCGTCTCAATGATGAACTTCAAAATGAAAATAGTAGCACAGGCTCTATTGCCAAGCAGGTCGCAGAAATGGAACTGCAGCTAGAGCAGGAAAAGGAAGCTATTTTCCAAAAAGAACAACTCCTTTCTACTCGTCAAAAGACCCTAAACGAACACATCTTCAAGATTCGCCAAATTGACAGCGAACGTAAGATGAAAGGAGAAAGACGCAAGTTCCTGGAAGACCGCCAAGAAGTGTTGGTACAGCAGATTCAAGATGAAAAAGAAACCAATGAGCAGGTAAATATAAGCCTGAACGCGCTCAAGACACAGTTGCACTCTACCCAACGCATGTTGAGTGAAACCGAGTACCTACTCAAAAATCATGAGGAAGGCTACGAAGCGCAAAAAGAAAAAGTACAGCGCCTCAAGGAACAATTGACCGATCTGGACAGTCGACACAAAGCCAAGGAAACGGTTGTTTTTCAATTGAAAAAGAGTGTGGAAATCAATGAAGTACAACTTTCAGCTCTTAAACAGGAACTAGAGAGAGAACATTCTTCCACTTCCGAAAAAAGTGCGAGTGTACAGGAGTTTGATCGCAAGTTCCTTGAGCTACAAGCCGAGAAGAGTGAATTTGAAGATGAACTTCGATTCGCAGAGGAAAAGCAGTTGCAACATGAGAGTAACATTGCAAGGCTTCAAGGAGAAAGAGAGCAACTCAAAGATGCGCTGGTTCAGAATCAACGTAGCCGTGATGCCAAGCAAAATGAGTTTGAGCTGACCAAATCCATGGTAGAAAATATGGAAGGCTATCCGGAGGCAATCAAGTACTTGAAGCAACATACCGATTTTGCCAAGGATGCCCCTCTCCTTTCCGATATCCTGAACTGTGACGAAGAATATAGAACGGCGATCGAAGGATATTTAACACCTTACCTCAACTACTTTATTCTTTCCTCAGAGGAAGAAGCATGGCAAGCAGTCAATGTATTGGAAGAGGCTAGCAAAGGAAAAGCGAACTTCCTGCTTTTGAATAAGTTCAAAGGGTTTCAGGCCGCTCCTCGAAAAGCCATACAAGATGCCGTACACGCTTTGGATGTGGTTGAGTTTACCGACAAGCATGCGGACCTGATCAACTTCATGTTGCATAACGTCTATATCGTCACGCGTAACCAAAACCACCTTCCCGCGATGGATGATGTGGTATTGGTCACCAAGAATGGTCGTGCAATCCGTAAGAGCATTGCGATCACGGGAGGTTCCGTAGGTTCTTTTGAAGGCAAGAAAATGGGTAGAGTACAAAACCTGAAGAAGCTGGAAGAAGAGATCGAAGCACTATCCAAGGAGATTGAGATTCAAAACCAAAAACTCTTTGACCTCAATGAAGAGTTGCGCAAGCTACAGGATGTATCCTATAAATCCGATGTGGAGAAAGCGAAAAATGACCTTCAACTGATTAATCAGGAGATCATCAAGATTCAGACCCAGAAAGAAGAGTTTTCCAAGTTCCTGATGGAAAGTGAAAACAAAAGGGATGAGATCATGGATCGACTGGCGGAAGCAGAGCGTATTGTGACGGAGAACGGTCCTAGGGTCGCTGGAGAGCAAGAGGAACTTGAAATCCTTCAGGAGCAATTAGAAAATATTCAAGACGAGTACGAAGAGGAAAATAATCGCTACACACAGCTTTCGGCACAATATAACCAGCAAAACATACAGTTCCACCAGCAACAGAATCAGGTGGAAAGTATGGAAAATGAGATTTCCTTTAAGGAGTCTGCCTTTATTAAGGGAGAAGCCAAGATCCAGAGTAATATGGAGGAATTGGGGAAAGTCAAAATGGAGCTGGAAAGAGTAGAAAACATTGATGAGGAAAGTGATGAACTGACCCAAAGTCTTCAAGACGAGCAACTCACGATTGAGGAAGGCGTTAAAGAGGCAGAACTTATCCTGCATCAAGCCAAGGTCAAGATCAATGATATTGAGAAAAAGATCCGGGAGTTTCAGCATAAAAAAGAGGATAGCCAACAACGTAAAATGGACCTCAACAACCGTCTGAATGAAATCCGACTTTCATTGACTTCCATCAAGGAAAAAATGGCTGTAGAATTTGATTTGGACTTGGAAGAAATTGCCCATAAGCAAGGGGAAGAAGAAAACCCTCTGGAAGAGAAAAGTGTTGCAGAATTAGATGCTTTGGTAAAAGACCTTAAAGTCAAGTTAGAGCGCATTGGTCCTGTCAACCATACGGCCATTGAAGCCTATGATGAGATCAAGGAACGTAATGACTTTATTACCGAGCAAAAAAATGACCTGCTCACTGCCAGAGAATCTCTGGAAAAGACCATTGCTGAAATTGATGCCGTGGCTAAAGAAAACTTCCTGAAAGCCTTTGAGGAGATCAAGGCCAACTTTATGGAGGTGTTCCGTTCGCTCTTTACCGAGGAAGATAAATGCGACCTTCGCCTGGCTGATCCTGATGATCCTTTGGAAAGCAAGATTGAGATCATGGCCCAACCAAAAGGAAAGCGTCCACTGACCATCAACCAGCTTTCTGGTGGAGAAAAGACCTTGACCGCTACGGCCCTTCTGTTCTCTATCTACCTATTGAAACCAGCACCATTCTGTATCTTCGATGAGGTAGATGCCCCATTGGATGACGCCAACGTGGGTAAGTTCACCAAGATTATCCAGAAGTTCTCCGAGCGTTCGCAGTTTATCATTGTGACACATAACAAGCGTACCATGGCTAGTACGGATGTAATCTATGGCGTAACGATGATTGAACAGGGTGTCACTACTGTCGTGCCGGTAGATATCCGTAATGCGCCGGATTTGGAAGGGTTTACGGACTAGAGCAGTGAGCAGTGAGCAGTGAGAAAATTGATACTTTCGTGTATCATTGAGAGGGTAGTGGTATATAATTTTCAATTATTAATTTTCAATTGTTTACGACTATCGCTCACGATTAACTGTTCACTGTTCACTGCCCATTGCTCACTGTTCACTATCCACTGTCGTCCAGTCCAGCACCCAATCCACTTGAATTCCTTCCGCATTCGTTTCTAAACGATCCGTGAGTATAACTTTATCTTCCATCACTAAGTATCGGCTCTCCTGATAGGCTTCAGGAAGATAAGCTTCATAGTTATAATTTCCCAAGTAAAAATACAAATAAGCAGGCAAACGTTCCTCCTCCCTTTTAGCCAATTCCGTGATCTTCAGTGACAAGGGTGTTTCAAAAATATATTCCGTTTTTCCTATTAAAATTCTTCTCATCTTGTATTTAGGTTTTCAATTTATTCAAAGACAAATTAGATGATAGGCAAGACAAAATTAGATTTTAAAAATCATCCACAAAAAAAGAGGGTGTTCTAAGAAGAACATCCTCTCTATAATTAAGATCGAATAGGTCTTTAAACTCGGCTAACTAGTTTGCTTCAACTTATACTATACTCTACCTATTAAACACCACACTGTCTTAAAATAGTTCTATTTCATTGTATTTTTTTAAGATGGGACTCAGGTTGTGGGATTATTGGTTATTTTTGTGGTACAATTTTCAACCAAAATCCGCTTATTTTGAATAATCGTTGGAGCAAAACCGTCCGATCTTTACAGCAAAAGAAGTATCGTAAGAAAGAGCAACTATTTATTGTAGAGGGCCGCAAGAGTGTGGAGGAATTATTGTCTTCTCCCTACCTTGAAACAGTAGCCCTTTTCTATACAGAAAAGCATGCCCCTGCTTTTGAGCAACATCCTGCTTTCGGGAAGATTCCTGAAACCTATATCTCTACCGAAAAGCAACTCTCACAGGTAAGTCATGTTAAAAACAATGACAGTGCACTGGCAATCGTACGTATCCCAACCCAATCTACCCCTAAGACACTAAGTGGGATCACGTTAGCCTTAGATGATGTCAGAGACCCCGGAAACCTGGGAACGATCCTTCGTATAGCGGATTGGTATGGTATAAAAAATATTATCTGTTCTGAGAATTGTGCAGATTTTTATAACCCCAAGGTAATTATCTCCTCTATGGGATCGTTTACTAGAGTAAAGGCCCATTATGTTCAACTTGGAGAATTCTTAAAAGCACAGCCTGATTCCTTACCGATATTGGGAGCATTTATGGAGGGAGAGAATATCCATAAAGCCACTTTACCACAAGAAGCAATTGTGGTCATGGGGAATGAGTCCAATGGTATTTCGGAGGAAATCGAACAGCTGGTGAGTCAGAAAATCAATATTCCTCGATTTGGGGGAGCGGAGTCGCTGAATGTGGCGATTGCTACGGCGATTATTTGTGATAATTTGTTTCGATAGGTATTTGCTAGCTATCTAAAACGTTATTGCTTTTTGTGAATGTAGTGCAAAACCGCTGCAGGTCGTAGCGAGGACGCTACGACCAGTACTTAGATGCCATATAGTAGATTCAACTGACTGCGTGCTTTATAATTATTTACATTATTCTAAGAAATAAGTGAATTTTCTCCATGCCTCTTGGTGTTTATTGAACGTGCATGCCTGATAAGCAAGCGCATTTCGATAACAAAACGAACAAACAAAACGATTTTCTACGGCACTTTTGGCGGTAGGGAATGTTGGGCCTCTGTGGCTTCACCAAAAGACAAACGCAATGATGAATCAACGTATACCAGTTATTATCTTAACCGGTCCCTGCAAGGATGGGAAAAACCGTATCATTCAGGAACTAAATAACAAGTATAACTTCTTGCATATCATTTCTAATCATAGTGATGAAGCATATCCATTTCCCGAAAACTGGGAGGGGGATTATTTGCCGGAAGACCATATCTTGTATGAACTGACGGTTTCTTCTTTACCTGTCAATGCGCTGATCATCGATGTTCCTACTACCGTCTCAGCTACTGAAGTTGCTTACTACCTCTTAACAGATCACCTATTACAACCCTACTACGATATACAAGATATTGTTTACGTTTCTGAGGCATCAGACTTCGAGGACTCTATTGATGCTTACGCACTTTCTCAGGACCTTCCCTGGTGCAGTAAAGTATACCTTACAGAAATGGAGCATCTTACACCATTGGAACAAGATGTATTACAGATGACCATAGAGGAGCTCGCTCCAGCAGCCTCTCTCATTACAAACTATTCTACATTAACAAACAAATCGGTGTTTAGCACGACCACTGCCCTACAGGTATTGAATACGGCAACACCTCAAATTATTGGAAATATGCAAGCGTTGGAAAAAAACCTAAAAGGAGTAAGCCTAAAACAATTTACAGATTGGGCTGAAGGAGCTTTAATGACAAAAGGAGTCAACCGACTGTGGGCAGTCATCGAAGAAGAAGAGCATAACTACCTATTAACCAATATCAAATCACAACTGATCATCAACAAGCTACAAAAAAACACTATTGTTCCCAGAGCGATGATCATTGGCCAAAACATTTCATTGGATTTCAATTTTGAGAAAACCGCTATGCCAAAAGAGCTTTTAACGCTTGTAAATACCAAGTTAGAAGAGGCTGCAGCAAAAGCCTTATTAAAGTAAGAGGTAAAAAGTAAAAGGTAAGAGGTCACCCTTTTACCTTTTACCTTTTACCTTTTACCTTTTACCTTTTACCTTTTACCTTTTACCTTTTACCTTAAAAATAAATATTTGAGGCTCCCGGAGTTCCACATTCTCACATAACCTTTTTGCTCTAAAGTCTCATTTCTCTCTTGAAGCTCTTCGGGTAAAAACTGTGGGTACCATCGTTTTCCTTCCTCGGGATGTACCCAGAAAAACATAGGAGGAACCTCCTCCTGAAACTCAAACCCCTGCTTGACATACGTTTTCCCATCCGACCAGTCCCGGTCTACGTAGCTCATAATATCGTCAGGCTGTACTTCCCTTATAAAGTGCTTGAGTAGCTTACTCATCCCTCCTACAACTGTTGTTCCTCTCTTGTTACAAAAGCGCATTAGTTCATAAGAGGCATGGGCTACGCCAGCTCGGTCAATCATACGCTTCCTGCTTAATACCATGACTGCTACGAGTTCTTCTCCTAAAAATAAACCGTATTTGTACTTTCCGGGAATAGGCACTTGTAAATGATGTTGTTCTAAAAATTGTAGGGCATCTGTTTTGTTGAGCTTTCTTATTTTCGTTTGCCTGCCATGGATACGTTTTGTATGTCCCATCAAGGATCTTAGACGAGAGGTTACGATTTCATTTTGGTACTCCCATTGATCCTGCCCTATCCATATCATGGATTGTGTTGAGAATTCTTTTCTAAGTTTATTCCAATCCATTGTCTCTGTGATACTGCCATAGGACTGCAATACGACTACGATAGGAATATTTTTTACCTGCAAGGTGATCACTCCACTATTGGATGAAGATAGAATGTCTACCTCCTGCTCCAATTTTTCTTTAAAAAAATGAATAATTTCTCGTTGAAAAAGCTCCTTTCTTCTAGGTAAATCCATGATGCCTCTAATACCTTTTCTTACTGCTTGATATGACGGCAAGGTATCACAAAAGAAAATAAAAAAAAACACCCCATAAAGGGTGCTTTTTTATTCTACCTATCACTAAATTTATTCAAGCTAAAAGTACAAATACTACTATACTTTCAGTAAGGCTTATTTTTCCCAAGCAAACTTCTCAAATGCTTTGTCCACAGGAGTTTTTGCTAAATGGTTGGTATAGTTGCTGATCACTTTTTGAGACAAGCCCAATACGATATCCAATAGATTGCGTTGTGTATACCCTGCCGCAAAGAATTTCTCTACTTCTACTTCTGTAATATTCCCTCTGTTTCTCACCATAGAAAGTGTTGTTTCGTGAAGGATCTGTAGCTTTTCTGTAGGTAGTTCCGTACGGTTTCTCAATGCTTCCGTGATCGCTGGATCTACCTCCATCATATGGGCGATACCCGTATGTGCTGGCACACAGTAATGACACTCATGCTCTACGTTAATTGTCTGCCATACGACTGTCAATTCTTCCTTATTGAAAGAAGACGAAGAGAATAATTGATGCAATGTTTGGTATGCCTCGAATAACTCTGGAGACTCCGCTAATACCGCATGAAGGTTTGGTAAGAAACCATTCGCTTTTTGTGATCCTTCCAATAGGGCTTTACTCTTCTCTGGTGCTGATTCAATCGTATGAATGTTCAATGTGCTCATTTTATTTCGTTTTTGATTTAATTGATTGTTTTTTAAATTATTTCTAACCTATCGTTTAGATTAATTTCAACTACCGAACATAATAACTAAATGATTGTTTAGATTTAACTTAAAAAAAGATCCTTAACTCAAAAGAGAAAAGGACTCAAAACACTCATAAACAACACCTTACATACTTATAAATTATTGAAAATATTTTCTATATAATGGTGTAATTGTTTTTGAGTGAAGACTCTTGAAGCAGACGATAAACCAAACATGGCCACCAAAAGGTAATCCGCTTTCTCTTCCGGATCATCAATCTTTAAGTTGGAGTCCTGTTGTATCTTCTCTAAAAAAACTGATCGAATCTCTGAGGTGAAATCTGATAAAGCGGCCAGTATTTCAGGATTGGCATCTGCTCTCAGTTCATTCGCTGTATTGGTCACCAAACAGCCCTTCACCATTTCATGCTCTTTGGAAAACGTGATAAAATCATAAAAATAAGCCTTAATACCTTCAATTCCGTCAGTAGAACGTCTCAGTTTTTCTACTACTTTTTGTAGCTTTTCCTTATAGCACTGAATACTTCTCAAGAAAAGCCCCTCTTTACTTCCAAAGCTCGCATAAATCGAAAACTTATTGATCCCCATCTCCTTCTCCAACTGTTGCATAGAGGTCATCTCAAAGCCATTTTTCCAGAATACCTCCATGGCTTTTTCAATCACCTCGTCTTCGTTATATGATTTCTTTCTAGGCATATGCTTTGTTTTTTAGATGCTTGACAAAGAGTGTTTTAAGGAATAATCATGTAGATATAGCTTCTTTGTGCAAAGATAAGGTATTACAATGCCATCAAGCCAGAACAATAGTGGATATAGAAAGCGTAGTGCAAACCCGCTGCAGGTCGTAGCGTGGACGCTACGACCAGTGTCTAGATCTTAGGGAAGACCCTAAGACAATGCGACAGATAAATATTAAAACTTAATATAAGGCAGCTCTACTGCCAGATTAATAGATACGGTACTTCACCCCATCCATCATTTCCAATTTCTGTATCATAGCAGTTGTAGGATCTACCTTATACTTACGGGATAACATATTGACCACCAACTTATCTTCATTGGATACGATCTCTATTTTCATCTCGTAGTTTCCTTGATTGTTCTCTACCAAAGAGACCAGATCCATAATCAAGGCATCATCCAGTGCTGCAATATCAATGGACAAATCGACTCCCTTGCAGAACTTCTCTTTCATGTCCGAAAGGAGCATAATGCTCATCGGAGATAGTTCCCACTGCCCTTTGTTACGGAAGCTTTCTCTTACCTTACCGGTCACACAAACAAAATCTCCTACATTGAAGAAGTGCTTGTGCTTATTGAAAGGCTCCCCGAACATGGCCATTTCTACTACTCTATCGTAATCCTCAAGGGTTAGAATACCAAACTTGTTACCATTCTTACTCTCTCGGATCTTGGCATCCGTAATCATTCCACCAACTGTAATTTCCTGATTGGAGTATAATTCTATATCCTTCAGTGGAATACAGAAGTTCTCCATTTCCATACGGTACATATCCAATGGGTGCCCTGAAATAAAGAAACCTACGACATCTTTTTCATGGCGCAACTCCACCAGCTTGCTCCAACGCTCACAATCCGGAATCTTAGGTTTAGGCAGTTCAACACCACTTCCTGCTCCAAAGAGTGATTTTTGGGCGGACATTTTCTCTGCCTGAAAAGCATTTCCAAAACGCAATAGCTTCTCAATACCATTGGTCATATCCCCATCAGCCTTAAAGAAGAATTGTGCTCGGTGCATATCACCCAACTCATCAAAAGCACCTCCATAAGCCAAGCCTTCCATCGCCTTTTTATTCACCGATTTCAGGTTGACACGCTCTACAAAATCAAAGGTACTCTTGTATGGTCCACCTTTCTCCCTTCCTTCAATAATCGCATTAATAGGTCCTTCTCCAACTCCTTTGATTGCCCCCAAACCAAAACGGATGGCGCCATCCTCATTCACGTTGAACTGATACTCTGACTCGTTGACATCAGGTCCCAGTACCGGTATTTTCAATCGGGCACATTCCTCCATAAAGAACGTGACCTTCTTGATATCATTCATGTTGTGCGTCAGTACCGACGCCATATACTCTGCCGGATAATTCGCTTTCAGGTAGCCGGTATGGAAGGCTACTACGGAGTAACAGGTCGAGTGCGACTTGTTAAAGGCATAGGCTGCAAAGGCTTCCCAGTCCTTCCAGATTTTCTCCAGCTTGTCCTTGGCATGTCCACGAGCCGCTGCCTGCTCAATAAACTTCGGCTTCAATTGCTCCAGCAAGGCAAAGATCTTCTTACCCATGGCCTTACGAAGCATATCGGCCTCACCCTTAGTAAATCCTGCCAAACTCTGAGACAAGAGCATTACCTGCTCCTGGTATACGGTAATACCATAGGTCTCTGCCAAGTACTCTTCCAAGGCGGGAAGGTCATAGACAATCTCTTCCTCCCCGTGCTTACGGGCAATAAAGTTCGGGATATACTCCAAAGGTCCCGGACGATACAGGGCGTTCATCGCAATCAAGTCACCAAACTTATCGGGTTTTAGGGCACGCAAGTGTTTCTGCATACCCGGGGACTCGAACTGGAACGTACCGTTGGTTTCTCCTCTCTGGTATAGCTCATAAGTCACACGGTCATCCAATGGAATATCATCTGGATTAATCTCAATACCGTGTAGTTTTTTGATCAGCTTTACGGCATCCTTGATGATGGTTAGGGTTTTCAACCCCAAGAAGTCCATCTTCAGCATTCCCGCATTCTCTACCACGGAGTTATCAAACTGCGTCACCAAAAGATCCGCATCCTTGGCTGTAGATACCGGAATAAACTTGGTGATATCATCCGGTGTAATGATAATACCACAGGCGTGGATACCGGTATTTCTTACTGACCCTTCCAGAATATGGGCAGTTTTCAGTACTTCCCCTTCTAGATTTGGTTGCTCGGCAATGGCCTTCAACTCATTGGCCATAGCAATCTGATCCCCATTCAACTTAGCTTCCAGTGCCTTGTCATCCATGGCGAATAGCTTCTTCAGCTTCATATCGGGTACCAGCTTGGCAATACGGTCAGCATCACTCAACGGCAAATCCAATACACGGGCTGTATCTCGAATAGACGATTTGGCAGCCATTGTACCATATGTAATGATATGGGATACCTGCTTGAAGCCATATTTCTCTACTACCCAGTTGATGATATTTTGTCTACCTTCATCATCAAAGTCAATATCAATATCGGGAAGGGATACACGGTCAGGGTTCAGGAATCTCTCAAATAGCAAATCATAGGCAATTGGATCGACATTCGTAATCCCAATACAATAGGCTACGGCAGAACCCGCCGCTGATCCACGTCCCGGCCCTACGGATACGCCCATATCACGAGCTGCAGAAGTGAAATCCTGTACAATCAAGAAGTAACCCGGATACCCGGTCTTCTCAATAATCATCAACTCGAAATCCAAACGTTCCCGAATCTCAGGGGTGATCTCTCCATAACGATCTTTGGCACCTATATAGGTCAGGTCTCTAAGGTAAAGGTTCTCTCCCCTTTTACCTCCATCCTCGGCATCCAGAGGGTCTACAAACTTCTCAGGAATATCGAAGGCCGGCAAGAGCACGTCCCTCGCCAGTTTATATTCTTCAATCTTATCAAAGATTTCATTGGTCGTCTCAATGGCTTCGGGCAGGTCATAGAACAGCTCTTTCATCTCGTCTGGGGACTTGAAATAGAACTGATCATTTGGGAAACCGAAACGGAATCCTCTACCTCTACCAATAGGCGTATCACGTTTTTCACCCTCCTTTACACAAAGCAAAATATCGTGAGCTGTTGCGCCTTCCTTATCCAGGTAATAGACATTATTGGCAGCGAAGTATTTTACATCATACTTTTCTGCAAACCCTAGCAATACCTCATTGACGTGATCTTCTTCCTCTAGTCCATGACGCATCAACTGTATATAGAAATCATCCTGAAACTGCTCCAGCCACCAGACAAACTCTTGTTCGGCTTGCTCTTCACCTACATTCAGAATCAAGTGATTGACCGGACTATCCAATCCACCGGTAGTCGCAATCAATCCCTCTTTATACTCTTCAATCAAAGGTTTATCAATACGAGGGTAGCCTGCATAATATCCAGAGATAAAGGCTTCGGAAGCAAGTTTTGCCAGGTTGTGGTATCCTTCCTTATGCTTGGCGATCAGTACCTGATTACGTCTGCGATCAGGGTTATCTTTGGTAAACTTATGCTTGGTACGGTCTTCCGCTACAAAGAACTCACATCCTACGATAGGCTTCACCCCCTCCTTGAGGGCATCTCTCACAAAGTGATAGATACTGTACATATTTCCCAGGTCTGTCAAGGCTACCCCTGGCATCCCCATCTCCTTTGCGGTATTGACTAGCCCTCCAATAGGGCAGGTAGCCTGTAGGATAGAGAACTGAGAATGTACGTGTAAGTGTACAAAAGGGACATCCTTCAAGCGGGCCAACCCTTCTTCCTTACTGATATCCCCTCTACCGGCTTTCTTGGCTTGCTTTTGCTGTACAAAATTGGAAGGATCCAGATCAGGAGCTTCATATACCACCTCTGATGCCGGAATATCATGAATAGGTGTCACCACTCCCTGGGTAATCAACCCAAAGAAACAGCGAGCCGTGGCGTCAACGTCAAAAGCGGCATCATGGGCTGCATCAAACGGCTTTCCGAAAAGTTTGGTATGCAATTCGGTCAAGGTAGGCGGCTTGAACTTTCCTCCACGTCCACCAGGAAGGGCACAGAAATCTACGGCACTTTTCATGGTGTCAATCACTTCCGTTTCATGAAGCTGACTCTCCACATTGCCACGGATATACTCCGCTCCCATCACATTGATATCGAACTCCAGGTTGTGACCTATCTGACGGTCGGACTTGGCGAGTGCTTCTGCAAACGTCTCCAACACAAACTTCAGGTCATGCCCTTCCTCCAATGCCCTATCGGTGGTAATCCCGTGAACTTTGGTTGCATTAAATGGAATCGTAAATCCCTCTGGTTTAATCAGATAATTCTGTGCTTCCAGTAACTTACCATGATCATCATGTAACTGCCAGGCGAGTTGTACTACCCGAGGCCAGTTGTCCAGATCCGTGATCGGTGCATTAAAGTTCTTCGGTAAACCCGTGGTCTCCGTATCGTATATTAAATATGCCATACCCTTTTAATCCTATTATTCAGCATGTAATATTACTAAATGTTTGGGAGGAAAGTAAGTATTCGGAGAAAGGAGTTGGGGAAGTAACTCAAGGACAGGGGGATAATTGTTCATTGTGAGGAGGAAGGATTCTATTGTATTTTTTCTAAATTGGGAAAAACAAACTGAACAGACCAATGATAACTACTCAAAAAAGCTTTTTACTACTCTCTCTACTTCTATTTCTTCTAACTTTCAATGCGCATACTCAGGAATCACAGGACAGCACCTTAATCCAACAAAAAGTAAAGGTCACGACCACTACAGGGGATATCTTTTTAGGAATACTGACCAATTATGACCCTACTTATTATTACATCACAACGGAATATGGTGAGCTTAAACTCGACCGTGACAAAGTAAAAAAAGTCAAAAAAGACACCTATCAAGGCGCCTACTCTTTTGGCAACCCCAATGCTACACGTTACTTCTTTGCCCCTACGGGAGTCCCTATACAGAAGGATGAAGGGTACTACCAAAATATCTATGTGACGGTGAATATGGTCAACTATGGTGTTAGCAATAATTTTTCTATGGGTGGAGGAATAGAACTTATTACCCTATTGTCTGGAAATCCGGTGGGATTCCTCAGTCCTAAAATAGGGTTCAAATTAACGGAGAAACTCCATACTGGAGGTGGAGTATTTTTAGGAGGAAGTCCTAATATGGACGGGGAATCTTTCCTCGCTGGTATAGGGTATTGGGTCATTACTTACGGTACAGCAGATGCCAATATCACGGCGGGTGCTGGCTATTTATGGGCAAGTACAGATGGAGAAACAGAAAGTTTGGAAGCTCCTCTCCTAACCTTTTCCGGTATGAAAAGAGTCAGCAGATCTATCGCCCTGGTGTCAGAAAACTATATCTATACAGGAGAGTTGGATGATACTAGTCCTTATAAAGGTATACAAGGAATCCGTATTATGTCCCAAAAAAATACTTTTGATATCGGCTTGCTTATTGTTCCAGAGATTACTGATGAGATCTTAGGTATCCCTTACCTCAGCTACGTACGATATTTCTAAAAAGGTAATAGGTAAAAAGTATAAGGTAATAGGTTTTTACCTATTACCCTTCACCTTCACGGTCACAAAATCTACTAGCCACAAACTGTCAAATGTGCTAATGTAGTTGGTATTCATGACTTCATACCTTAAAGAATCAGCATAGGTTTTGGTAGTTAAATAAGCCAATACCGTATAATTCCCTGGGGTATCAATCGTTATATTCCCTTTCCATTTGTGGGAGGTAGATATCAAGGCAGGATGATCTGCCGTATAGTTTTGCTGTCCATTGGCGGTGGCGACCAACCATAACTGATAGGTTTTTTGCTCAATCAATCCCTTGTATCGCCCCTCCACTTCCAGGGTTCCTACCTTCACGTCTGTATACGCCTGTGGGTAGAGAATCTCAAAACCTTCAAAAAAATCAGGGACCGTCAGGTATGCGGGAATTTCTTCTTTCTCGGCAATCAGATCCCATAACTTTCCTTCGTCATCCTTGATCAAGCCCGACTCTATAAAAAACTTCAGATTTTGTATGCTTTGCTCTCGGGTATTTTCCTTAATCACCTTTTCCACCAACTTCACTTTAAACTCGGTCGCCTTCTGCTGTGCTTCTGCCTTTTTCTGTGACATAACGCCCAAAAAAGAAAATACTCCTCCCAAGATGGCCACTGTAATAGTTCCTAAAACCGGAATCAGCACCGCCCAATTACTTTTCTTTGTATCTGTCATGAGATTGGGTTATTGAGTTAACAAGTAAATGATTGATGCTATCTCATGTGTTTTTGTTTATCGGTTACCGATTATTGCTTATTTTTTATATTACAATATCAATACTCAACACAATAGCTTCAAACTTGCCTACCATATCATTATTAGATTCCTATTAATAAATTGAAAAACAAAGGATTATTCAATGACTTCAGTAATATTCATTATATTTTGTTGAATCGTTGAATTTCAGCTTATAACCCTAAACCCATGAAAACGAAAATTCTTCGCCTACTCCTCGTACTACTCTCTATTTATCCTTATACTACACTTCGAGCCCAAATAGATACAGATATTTCCAGTCGATATATAGGAGTTCGGGGGATGCGCTACCAACCGGCCAATATTGCAGACACGCCTTTCCAATGGGACATTAACGCAGGGGGTGCCAATATCGCCACCCTATCCGACCAATTTTTACCGGACTTTGATTTTATCGGCAACCTCAAAAGTGGAGGAATTGACAATATTCAGGATGCTTTTGTGGTAGGTCGTAGTGGAGCAATCCTTACCGGGAATATTTATCTCCCCTCTGTATCTTACTCCATCAATGATCATTCGGCCGTATATCTGGTAAATGAGTTCCGTTCATACGGCATCTATGATATCACAGATGCCGATTTATATAATATTGTCAGGGGAGATTTTGAAGGAGTTCAGGAAACCATCGCTAACGGTGATGCTTTCTCGGGCTACTTGAACATCTGGTTGGAGATTGGAGCGGGGTATGCCCACAGCTTTACCCTTGGTAATGGAGACCGCCTAAAGCTAGGAGGAAAAATCAAACTCCTATCGGGTACAGCTTCCGCCTTTTTTGATATTGACAATATAAGCCTTAATACAACAGAGGATGGAGAAGTGGCCAATGTAGAAGCCGTCCTTAGCCTTGGATTGGATGGCAATATCAATAAGATTTTTGAGGATGAAAGCATTGACTTACTGAATAGCGCAGGGGTAGGGTTTGACCTGGGAGCAGTCTATGAATACTACCCCGAAGACGACGCTGAAAATTACCGCTGGCGAATCGGACTTACTGTCAATGACTTGGGAAGAGTCAACTATAGTGACAGTGAACAACTAGAAAGCATTAAGGTGAGTCGTGATACCTTGAACACCCGTCCTTTTCGTGATGCAGAATCCATCGGTGACTTCTCTGATGCCTTGACCGATAATTTTGGGGTTGAACCAGAAGCTAATAGCAAATACAATATCCGCCTGCCTACAACCGTATCCCTGCAGTTTGACTATTACTTTGGTAAGAACTGGTACCTGCACTTTAACCCTGCCGTCACTTTCCCAGATTTTGATTTACTGGTACAAAATATCAATGAGGTCTATTCTTTTGACATTACACCAAGATATGAAACCCTTCGGTGGGGCGTCTACATGCCTTTCAATATTAATACCTACAGTGAACGTTTGGATGCAGGCATAGGGGCCCGTTGGCGTTTTATCAGCGTAGGATCCAATTCATTGATCAGTAACTTATTTAATCCTGACAGCCCCTACTCTAACCTATTCTTCAATGTGCGTATCCCACTTTATAAAGAGCGCTACAAGCGGAATAGAGATCAATAAAAAAAGAGCTGCCTCCAAGAAGTAGGCAGCTCTAAAGCTGAGGTTTAATGATATTTTACTAGCGTCGTTGAATCGTTGAATCCATTACATGGCGTCTCGAATTGAGCTTCGCTCGTTGATTCGAGTTGAATTGTTGTTTGATTACTCTAGGAAAAGTTCAATAAACGGTTCAACTCAAATCAACTCACCGAAGGTGAAATTCAACGATTCAACGATTCAACGACGCTAGAGATTTAGCACAATACCACTTCCTCTTCTATATTGGTCACGCTATCATATATTTCATTTAATTCTTTTTCATATTGATGCAGTTGCTCCGTGATCTGCTCCACCTTTTGCTGGAAATAGATTTGCTCTTCAGACAAGAAGGCCAGATAATACGCAATCCCCTTTAACATATTCTGGTGATAGGTTCTATAGTATTTCTTACGCTTGGCATTGAGTGGCTGCACTTCCTGAGCGGCTTGTTTTTTCAGGTAATCGATATATAGGGAGATTTCCTTCACCAAGAAGTTTGGTCGATCTTCCCTTCCAATCACATTGGCACGACCATAGATATGATCTACCATCTGGGCTAAAGTCATTTTCTGCGTATAATACGCCATATTAGGACCCGGACACACAGAGATTTCCTCTCCTTCTACCTTATGCTCAATACCATTCACCAATAAGGCAGAGGTTCCCAAGCCCAGGCAAATACAAGACTTCTCTGTCATCTTTGCCATCTCTGCTTCCAATGCTTCTTCCGAGAATCCTGCAGCCTCTAACTCTTTTTGCTTCTTGTTCTGATAGGTTCTGGAAGCAATACAAATAGCCTTCTCTCCAAACTCCTTATTCAACTGTACGTACTTCTTTGGACATGGGCTCCCCGGCTTTCCAGCCATGATTCGCTCTGCTTTCAGTACATCCATACTATTGCCTCTTACGGTATTGAACGGCACACCTAGAGGAGAAATACCACTCAGGTACAGATCCTTTTCCTTCGCCTTTAGAAGCAAGGCCATAGTCTTGTCATCTACATTGGTCACTTCTGGTACCAATAAAAATGGCGTACCCCATCCGATGGCATCCAGTCCATAATGGTCCATTAAAAAGCTATGTTCTTCAAATGTCCCTACCCCTCCTTGGGCCGTGATACGCATACTTGGCGCTACCGTACAAGTAGGCATTTCCTTTTGCTCCAGACTTTTGTTCAACATCTCAAAAGTCGTTTCCTTCAAGGCCTCTCGTCCTTCCTTGAACTCCTGCAAGATAGGTCCCATTAGCAAGCCATCCGTTGCAAAAGCATGTCCTCCGCAGTTCAGCCCTGACTCTATTCTGTATTCCGACACCCAAATGCCTTTCTTCGCCAATACCTTGCCCTGTACCAATGCCGAACGGTAGTCACTCACTTTCAAGACAATCTTCTTCTTGATCTCCCCTTTCTCGTTAGGGTAGAAATCCTCATGCTTCTCCATATAAGAAAAAAGTCTTGGGTTCATTCCTGCTGAAAGGATCAACGAAGATCTTAAATTACTATTGGCATAGCCTCTCAAGGCAGCGTGTGCATCGTTGTACTCTACCGGAAGCAAGGTATTCTTATGGAAATTCTCCTTATCTACCTTTGTCATGATATTGACATCAATCGATCCTGCTTTCAGGTTTTCTCTTGCCCAATCACAAAGTTCATTTTCCTCTGCCCCCCTTTTCACCATTGTCTCATAAGCCTGACGAACCGGATGACTCTCCTGCAAATAAGCGATGTATTGCTCTCGCCCTGTAGCCGTTGTCACGACTTGTTCCATTTTTCGTTGTACAATCTCCTGCACTAAGTTCAGGTAGTTTGTAAAGCGCAAGGCTCTAAGGTCCTTTTCATTCTTATCCACTACCGGGAAGTCAATTCCCCATTCTTTAGCATGGTATTGTCCTACTTTCTCTGCCAGTTCATCATCTACCAGAGAAATTACCGAGTCCATTCCATAAGCAGCTACTTTAATAGGAGTATCAATCGTGAAGCCAATTCCCATTACAGGGATCTGAAAGTTGTGTATTCTTTGCATATCGTAGGTAAGTCAGGAAGAGTATTTAAAATCTTCTCTTCATAAGAAATAATTACAATCTACTAACCGAATAAGCAACTACATATAAATGGCAATGATGCCCAATTCGGCCGTGTGTTATACTTGATTACTATACCCTAAGACTACGAATACTTGATTTTGTGACAACTTTTCTTGAATACTCCCTAATAAAAATTGGCAGGAATTAAATGAATGAATGATTCATTTTGTAATAAATAAAGGAAGTGAAATAAATAGGTATTTTGGGAGTTTTTTTGTTCATGCTATTTAATTGAGCTTCGCTCGTTCATGATGTTTAGTTGAGGAGATGTGGGGTTGTTTATTAAGGTTGAATAAATAACCGACACAATAGTTATCTCCATCTCCGCCTAGGGTTGAAACCCCAGGCTCTTTTAGAAATACCGCTTTGCGGTTATCAATTCAATCTTTTTGTGAGAGATACGTTAGAATAGATCGCCACGAAGTGGTACTTCTTGAAGAGCCTGGGATTTTAATCCTAGGCGGAGTTGAGGGAAGCATTTATGACGCTTAATTATTCAACCTTAATCAACCCATCTCTTCACATAATATCACTAAAAGGTAAACCCCATAAGCAAAAAAATGATGTTCAGTTGTTTATGGAAGGCTCCAAAACAACTAAACATCATGAACGAGCGAAGCTCAATTAAACACTATGAACAAACGGATCGCTTAAGCGACTTGCGCTACCTTCAGTTCTTCCGCTTCTTTCTGTGCATTCTCTTTCTGGATCTGCTTAATATTGCGTTGCATCAACAAAGATACTACAATACCGATGGCAAACATCCCTGCAAAGATATACATGGTTTGCTCGTAGCTTCCGGTGGTCTCTCTCACGTAAGCGGCAATCTGTGGCCCGATCAATCCTGCAGCCGCTTTTGCCGTCAGGGTATTTCCGTGGATAGCAGAAAGGTTTTTCGTTCCGAAGATATCACCAATATAGGCTGGAATCGTGGCGAACACTCCTCCGTAACAAGAGATGATCAAGAACATCAGCACCTGGAAGAAGAATGGGTTGGTGGCTTGTGGAAGGAAGAAGTAAGCGATCAATTGCAAGGCAAAGAACATGGTATAGGTAATCGGTCTGCCGGCCATGTCTGAGAAGCTAGCCCATCCGATTCGTCCAAGGCCATTGAATAGTCCCATGGTTCCTACCATGGCTGCTGCGGCTGCGATGCTTAGCCCTGCCACTTCCTGTGATAGCGGTGCCGCTACAGAGATCACTGCAATACCACTGGTAATGGTAATAAAGAACATCACCCACAGATAATAGAATCGTTTGGTTTTCAACGCCTCTACAGAAGTAAGCTGTGCCAGATCCTTTTTCAGTGCTTTGCCCCCTTTGTTGGCATTCAGATCAAATCCTGCTGGCGCCCATCCTTCCGGAGGAGCCGATAAATACTGTGCAGAAAGGGCCATCACCACCATATAAAGTGCTCCCAATATATATAATGCTCCACTCAAGCCTACCATCGGCATCACGGATTGGATAATGCTACTTGCCACCAATGCTCCAAACCCGAAGCCCATAATGGCCAATCCTGTCGCCAGTCCTCTTCGATCCGGGAACCACTTTACCAGGGTCGCTACGGGACAGATATACCCTATCCCCATACCGATACCTCCAATTACCCCGTATCCTAAGAAGAACAACGGAAGGCTTTCCATACTAATGGACAGTCCTGAGATCAAAAATCCTGCTCCATACAAAGCCGCTGACAGCAAACCACTCTTGCGAGGGCCTATACGCTCTACAAAACGCCCCAGGAATGATGCCGACAATGCCATAAAGATAATAGCAATACTAAACGCCCAGGAGGTCTCGTTTAATGCCCAACCCATCTGTTCCTGCAAAGGGTTTTTCAACACACTATACGCATAAACGGCACCAATGGAAATATGAATACCTACTGCTGAGGCGGCAATCAACCAACGATTTTTGATCTGTTCTTTCATCGTTCTGTCACTTTTAAGGATTGTAAAAACTAAGGGTATTAAAGCTTACACTAAAAACTGTTTATCTGCTTGTTATGGCCTGTTGCTAGATTCCCCTTAGCTGAAGTCATTTCGTTAATCATTAATATTTTTTGTAAAGATAATCCATTCCATAAAAATTATTTAATAATCAAAGTTAATGCATTTATTGACCTTTATTACCAATCGGAATAAACACTCAACCATCGCACAAGAAAACCATAGAAAACAATCCCCATAAAAAAAGAAGGAAAGAATATTTCAAGAATACCCTTTCCTTCTTTATGAATAATATTTTTAAACGATTGTGAAAATCAATTATCAATTATCAATTATCAATTATCAATTATCAATTATCAATTATCAATTATCACCAAAAAGTTCCTTTATCTCCCTAAACAAGTCAACTTCCCAAAGAGAAACTTTGAGAACCTCACCTAATAGATTCAACTAAACATCATGAACGAGCGAAGCTCAATTAAACAGTATGAACAAACTTAATGCAAGATCGCATGCTCCAACGCATGTCGGTACTGTATATCAAACTGACTAAAGTCAAAATCCGGATAATCCCGCATAATCTGTGCGCGCCCATTCCTTACGGCATCCTCAAACCACTCCAGCCTTGGCAAGATTTTTCTGTAGACACTAAGTCCGTGATCTTTCATGGCGCTCTTCCACCCTACCGTATACCATTCCATGCTCGGCTGATGAAAGTTCCTCAGTGAAGTCTTGTCGAACACAAACTTCGTGATCTTTCGCTTGATCACTTCCTTCCCGATCTCCCGAAACATCTCCTGGAAGTCCGCATAAGGAATATACTCTTTGGTGGAAATGCAGACAAAGGTGTGTTGTCCCTCCACTAAATACAGATCGGCAAACGGGAAACTCCTTACCTCAAGCAATTTGTACGTTGGAACAGTCATGGTTTTATTATAGTATAGTTTATTTCCTGTGGATAATATGATATAAGGTGATCAGTACAATAAACGCCTCTACCGTTGAAATGTTCACAATATCCATAACATCTTACATCCCACGCAAGGTTTGGGGGGAATAATTTGGGGATTTTGGCTGGTGATTTAGAGAAGAGGTAGTCCTTTTGAAGCTGAAAGGAACTTGTATGGGGTGTAGGGGATGAAAAAAGCCTCCCTACTTGGTGTGGGGAGGTCTGAGAGATTCTTAGAAACACGGAAATAGTTAAAACTGCTTGTTCAAAGAGCGCTTTGCCGCTATTGAGCCTATCGAAACAATGTTGCAAAGCTGAACTCTTTGAACAGGGAGGGAATGATCCTCATATGTTCTAAAAGAGCTTAACGAAAATTATATTCTATAATTGAATTTTTTCCTCTATAGCAACAAGTACACCATTACATTTGGGGGAAATCCAATTTGGCATGGATTCAACAACTCGTATTAATTCTCGATTAAATGCAGTTACTTGTGATTTTCTTTTAATTCTTCCTGAATTATTGATAACTCTAACATTTACGATTTCACCCATCTAATATCCTTTACTTTACAGTCTCTGTATACAATTCCCACTATTATTAGCTTTAATCAAATACGGCTCAGGTAGCTCATAACTTATTATGAAATAGTCTTTTGTTTGTTCCTGCTCAAAAAAGAAGAGTGAGAACTTTCTCTCATAATAACTATATTTTACTATACTCCATTTCCCAGTTTTATAATCTTGTGACAACTCTATCTTCAGATAGGCATTCCATTGTTCCCCTTCGACGGTGAACCATATTTCTTGATAACCATTTTTCTTAGGATGACGCTGATTATCTACATACCTGACAACTAATGATCCCGCAAACTGAAAATTTATAACTTCTCCCGTAACTTCATTATCATAGTGATTTAATTTATACCAATTTACAATCGCTTTATATCGACAACTATTCAGTTCTAAAAAATATAGAGCGGGGTATGATAAAAATATAAATAACCCTGCCCCAATAAGGAATGCTTTTAATTTCATATTATCTATTTCTGTACAGTCACCCCATTGGAGTTTTAATAAATAATCCTGAGGATACACGTAGCACATACTTCGCTGCAAAACCGCTGGTCCGAGAGCGCTCGTATACTCGTTCAAGGTCACCCAGACCTCACATAGCTCACTGAACTCTCGAACCAGTTTTATTTTTCGACCAGGTTTAGACTAGACAGGGGCAAAGATTAATCAATTCTTAAGTTTCCAATCTCAACGGTAATTAACTGATTGTAAAAAGTTGTGACAGGATTGAGATTTCCTTGCAGTTCCACGCCTACAGCGATGTAACGTATGGGGATAATCTTAAAACTAACTTTTCCTACTCCACTGACATTCCAAAAATCTTTACTCTCATAGATGTCCCATCCTATATAAGGCCCTTCGTTCTTATCGATTATGGTGTCAGTTCTGTACCGTCCCCATATGATTCCGGCTCCTGCTTGGTATTCTAGTCGGATGTATTTGTTTCCTATATAACTTCCGGCGAGTACTCCTATATTTTCGTACTTTTCACTTGGAGCATCCCCAAATAGATTAAATTCATCATTGAGGGTATAGTCAATACTATACATCATCCTTTTACGGAAGACATCCATATCAAACCCGAGAGCAAATCCACCATTACTTTTGTTTGGATTAAAGCCTTCACTGTATCCCCCTCCTTTTCCTCCAATTGAAAAGGCATCAAATAAAGGTTGCTTTTCCTGAGCGATTGCGCATGTTTGTAGCATGTTTAAAGCAAGCAGAAAAATACTTGCAAAAAGTAATTTGAAATAAGTGTTGGGTTTGTTTGTCATGATTGTTTTTGAAGTTATTAATCAAGTAACGAATATAGCTACTTATTGATTGCCCCTTTCCCCTCCCCTCAAGTTTTTTTACTTAGAGCCTGCTTGGAATATCCGTCTTACACCTGAGACATTACTAAAAAAGCGACCTCCTTCCCTCTAAAAGTTTAAGAACGTGTTTGGAATCACATCTTTTGGTATAAAACTCCTCAAAATATGGATTCCAAACACGTTCTTAAACTTTTGGAAAGAAGAAGATCGCTTTTAATAATGTTTACAACGTTTTCAACTAAACATCATCAAGGAGCGAAGCTCAATAAACGCTGTGTAGCGGTATGGACATCGCACTTAATGGGACACCAATTGCATCAACTGCGCACAGATAATCGCTCCATAGGTACCTAAAGCATAACCCATAACGGCTAGCAATACCCCTACGGGTGCCAGTGATGGATGAAAAGCTGAAGCAACGATAGGCGCAGAAGCTGCTCCTCCCACATTGGCTTTACTTCCTACTGCCAGGAAGAAGAATGGGGCACGGATCAATTTGGCTACAATCAGCAATAATGCTACGTGTACAGCCATCCAGATCAAACCGATCGCTAGCAGTCCCGGATTCTCCAAGGTCTTGGTGATGTCCATTTTCATCCCGATGGTTGCTACCAGGATGTAGATAAATAGCCCACCAATCTTCGAAGCTCCTGCTCCTTCCAGACTTCTGGCTTTGGTGAATGACAATACCAAACCTACCGTGGTCGACACGACTACTACCCAGAAGAAGCCACTGCTTAATACGGATCCTTTTAGCGCAGCACTGTTGCTTGCGAAATCACCAACCATATCGGCTACAAAGTGAGAAAGCCCTACAGCACCAAAGGCAACCCCTCCGATCTTCATCATATCGGGTAAGGTTGGGATTTTGGCAATACTGGCTTGGTAATCTTCTACCTTATTTTTCAAACGCTCAATAGCAGAAGCATCTGCATTCAGCCATTTGTCAATTTTATCAGATTTACCTACACCCAATAAGATAAAGGCCATCCATATATTGGCTACAATAATATCTACGGCCACCATTCCTGAGTAAAGGTCCTGATCATACCCATAGATCTCCAACATCGCCGCCTGATTGGCTCCACCACCAATCCAACTTCCCGCTAACGTCGCTAACCCTCTCCATACCTCTGTAGGGCCTGCACCACCAACGGTCTCCGGTGACACCATAGATACCAACATAATGGCAATCGGTCCACCAATCACAATCCCTACGGTTGCCGTAAGGAACATGATAATACTCTTGGAACCTAAGCGGACAATTCCCTTCATGTCTACACTCAAGGTCATCAATACTAAACTGGCTGGCAGCAAGTAATTCTTGGCCATGGAATACAGATTGGAATAATCCTTAGAGATCACCCCAAAAGAGTTTAACAAAGATGGGATTAAATAACACATCAATAAGGCAGGAATAAACTTATAGAAGGTTTTCCAGAATGAACTGCCACTGTTGGATGTCCAGAAGACAAAACCCAAAGAAAGCATTAGTAAACCGAAAACGACTGCATCATTCGTAATTAATGGAGGGGTTGCCTCCAATAGAAGTGTATTCATCATAGTTTGTTCGTTCGTTGTTTTTGGTTAAAGGATACTTGATGTAAGTCCCTGTCACTACCTTCAACCTGATTTTCTTAATTTGACTTATACAAAAAAAGCACCTTGTAAAGTCAAGGTGCCGCAATATAATCAATATTCTACACTACCTCTTTCTCTACAATACATAATTGTAAATAGCTAAATAGATAGAAAAGGTTCCTGCCATCACAAATATATGCCAAAAAGCATGGTTATAAGGCAATTTATTCCAGATGTAAAACAATACGCCTACCATGTACAAGACAAAACCTATAAACAGAATCAGCATACCATCACGCAAGAACATTGTCAGGTCATCAGCCTTGAGTAGCCAGACCCATCCCATTAATAAGTAAACGGTTAGTGAAAGCCACTTAAAAGATTTCTTAGACGTAGCCTGATGCAATACTCCCAAAATAGCCCCACCCCATATCAGGTAGCATATTGTCCAACCTCCCTCCTTGCCCAGAGTGAGCACCATAAATGGTGTATAGGTCCCTGCAATCAGCAAATAGATTCCGGAATGGTCTAGCGTCTCAAATATCCCTGTCCAACGATGATTATGGTAAAGGTGCAGTAATGTAGAAGCGGTAAAGACAAAGATCATACTTCCTCCATACAAGCAAACACTAATTAAGGCAGTCTGATTATTCGTATCTACCTTGTCCAGCATCATCCACAAGCCCCAGACACTTAATATGGCTGCAATACCGTGTGTCCAGCTGTTCCACCGCTCTTCCTGTCGCCTAAGCAGCTCTCCCTCCTCTAGCACTAGCTGAGATGTCAACATATTTTTTTTCATAGCTGATAGTTTTTATTGTGTTATTTATTGGAACTCCCCATATATTCCATCCATTCAATTTTTAGGTTTCTATCAAAGGGGAGTAATCATAGGGCTTGCCCATTTTAAAAAGTTCAACTACCCAAAATCAGTACTACTTACCGTCACGAAGGAATTCGGGTAGGATACAAATTTGCAAATGTTATTATATGAAGTCAATACAACCTTCTCAGGTTACCATGAACTTATTGGGATAATACCATAAAAAAATCCCTGCCAGAATTTCTGACAGAGATTAGAAACAATATAAGTGGAGAAAGGTAATAGAGGTAATAGGTAATAGGTAATAGGTAATAGGTAATAGGTAATTTACGATACTCACTTATAACCTCATACCTTTTACCTCTTACTTTTTACCTTTTACTTTTTACCTTTTACCTCTATCCCCTTTCTCCTTTTAAGCCATCATCAAAGGTGGCGCTAACTCTTTGCTATTCTTCAACACCTCAACGGTATTGGACAAGATATCAAAAGCATTTTCTGCCATGGTATTTCCTTTGTCCAACGTAGGATTGACCTCTACAATTTCCCAGGCACAAACCTTAGGACTCTGCACCAACAATGCATTCAAGTCTTTCGCTTCTTCAACCGTCAAGCCATTCGCTACGGGAGTTCCTGTCCCCATAGAAATGCTAGAATCCATACTATCGACATCGAAAGACACGTAAATAATGTCACAATCTTGCAAACGCTCCAATACTCGGGCTGCAATGGTTTTAACACCTTCTTTCCTTACTTCTTCTACAGAGAAATTCTTAATACCATGCTCTTTCATAAACACCTCTTCCGGCCCCTCTGTATCTCTTACCGCTACAAATACGATATCCTCTGGAGTAATCTTAGCTCCTCTGATTCCTGTATTCTTAATGGCTTCCCATTGGGCAATCGTCTCCTCATCCAACGTATTAACCTGCTGAGCGATGTTGTCAGACCCCGATACCATAGCCAAGGGCATACCGTGCATATTCCCAGAAGGCGTCGTGTAAGGAGAGTGAAGATCTCCGTGCGCATCAATCCACACCACACCTAATCGCTTTTCTGGATTGGCTTTCTTAATACCAGAGATCGTTCCAGCAGCAGTAGAGTGATCCCCTGCCAATACTACAGGAAAACTTCCCTCATCCATCACAGATGCTGTCGTCGCCGCTACTCTGTCCAATACAATCTTGACGCCATCCGCATATTTGGCATAAGGAAAACGGTTTTCTTTCAACAATACATTGTTCACATCTTCTACACCAACAATACTGTGCTCTGCAAAAAATGATGATTGCTTGGTTAATGATGCCACGATCATTGCATCTACGCCCAATCCTGCACCTCTGGTTCCTGCCGCAATTTCTGACTTTACGGTTACTAGTTTAATATTTTGCCTCATTTTCATGTCCTATTCTGTAAGGATAGTTAGTATGTGTATATATGTAAGTCTCTTGATGTACCCTACTGAAGAAGTAAAAGAAGAAGAGGTCTATCAACCTCTCCTTTTCCAAAATGAATAATTACTGCTTCTTATTACTGTAGGGTTAGTATGTGTTTATGGATGTAAATATACTGGGATGAAAAGTTCATTTACAAGGATTTTGTTAATTTTTTAATGAATAATCGATTTTATGTTAATATTTTAACAAAAGTGAGCAATAAAATAACTGCTGATACTCAAACTCATGCTGTCAATAAACCTCATTATGCTCACTTAATTTTCAGGAAGCTCCCCCATTCTCCTAAATAATTCTTAGTTTTGTGAAAAAAAAAGAAGGGAGATAAACATTTATCACCGAAATTTGTTATAGTTTTGCATTGAGGGTATTTTATTTAGATTTATACTAAATAACCTTTAATTTGCGAGACCTGTAATAAACTGTTTATATATAATGAGTGCAGAAAAAGATACACAAATCCTAGAGGAATTCACCTCCAAAGAATATGAGCATGGTTGGACGACTGATATTGAAATGGAGTCCGCACCCAAAGGACTAAATGAAGATATTGTTCGCTTTATCTCTGCCAAGAAAAACGAGCCAGAATGGTTATTGGAGTGGAGATTGAAAGCCTTTGAGCAGTGGAAAAAGATGACTTGTCCAGAGTGGGCAAACGTGGTATTTGAGCAAATCGACTACCAAGATCTTATTTATTATTCTGCGCCAAAGCAAAAGGTTGCTCCTAAGTCATTGGACGAAGTGGATCCTGAGTTGCTGAAAACATTTGAGAAGTTAGGTATCTCCTTAACAGAACAAAAGCGATTGACGGGTATTGCCGTTGATGCGGTATTTGACTCTGTATCGGTAGCCACTACCTTTAAAGAGACACTTTCTGAGTTGGGCATTGTATTCTGTTCTTTCAGTGAGGCAGTACAAGAGCACCCAGAGTTGGTAAAACAATACTTAGGTTCAGTTGTCCCTGTGAATGATAACTTCTTCTCAGCATTGAACTCGGCAGTATTCTCTGACGGATCATTCTGTTATATTCCAAAAGGCGTTCGTTGTCCAATGGAGCTTTCAACTTACTTCCGTATCAACGCTGCTAACACAGGGCAGTTTGAGCGTACGTTGATCGTTGCTGAAGATGAGTCATACGTATCTTACCTGGAAGGATGTACAGCTCCTCAACGTGACGAGAACCAACTTCACGCTGCGGTTGTAGAGATCTTCGTACACAAAGATGCTGAAGTAAAATATTCTACGGTACAGAACTGGTATCCTGGAGACGAGGACGGTAAAGGTGGTATTTACAACTTCGTAACCAAAAGGGGTATTTGTGATGGCGACAACAGTAAGCTTTCTTGGACACAGGTAGAAACAGGTTCATCCGTAACTTGGAAATACCCTTCTTGTATCCTTAAAGGAAATAACTCTGTTGGAGAGTTCTACTCTGTAGCCGTAACCAACAATATGCAGCAAGCGGATACCGGTACGAAAATGATTCACATTGGTAAGAATACCAAGTCAAGAATTGTTTCTAAAGGGGTTTCTGCTGGACGTTCTCAGAACAGCTACCGTGGACAGGTTAAGGTATTGAAGCAAGCTGAGGGTTCTCGTAACTTCTCTCAGTGTGATTCCCTATTGATGGGCGATCAGTGTGGAGCACATACCTTCCCATATATTGAAGTAGACAACAAAACGGCTAAAGTAGAACACGAAGCAACGACTTCCAAGATTGGTGAGGACCAGATCTTCTACTGTAACCAAAGAGGTATTGACACAGAGCAGGCAGTTGCTTTGATCGTCAATGGATATTGTAAAGAAGTATTGAACAAGTTACCAATGGAGTTTGCTGTAGAAGCTCAAAAACTTCTGGCACTTAGCTTAGAGGGTTCTGTTGGGTAAGCCACAGGACATTCAATAACTTATACATGAAGAAGCATTCCGGTAGTTGTTACTGGAATGCTTTTTTTAATTTTCAATTATTAATTTTCAATTTTCAGTTATTTATTCACTACTACTCACTGTTCACTGCCCACTGTTCATTGCCAGCAACTTACATTGTGGCATTATTTTTTCGGGATTTTGATTAACTTTTTTTTTCTGGAAAATCAACCATCTGCTTATTCATATGAATAGCCACCCCAAATATATATATATACTATTCTTTTGCTCCTTCTTCTTTTATGGACTGCTCTCTACTGCCTGTTCACAAGACATACAGCTCACGCAGTATTATGCAGCTCCCTTATATGCCAATCCGGGATATACGGGCATTGACGAAGGCACCCGAATCACAGCCAATTATCGTAATCAATGGTACCAGCTTCCTGTTAACTATGTTACACATATGGCCTCTTTTGATCATCGATTCAGAGATAAACCTATATCTTTGGGGTTACTTTTAAAGAATGATTTGATTGGTCCCAATGCAGACCTACCGATTTACCAAAATAGTGTTCACTTTTCGGTGGCCTACCTCCTAAAGGTGTCAAAAAAAATCTATATCAATAGCAGTATTCAGGGGGGAGTTATCCAAAGTACCCTCAACTACGCCAACTTCGTATTTGGAGACCAGATTGATAACTTGGGTAATATGAACGGAACGGCTGAAGCATTAAATAGGGAACGGATTTTTCAACCTGACATTTCCTTTGGTAGTATCTTGTACAGTGATCAATGGTGGTTAGGAGCCGCCTTCATGCACCTTAATGCACCTCGCTACTCTTTTTTGGGGGAGCAAATTGCACTACCTCTTAAAGTAGACCTACAAGCTGGTTATGTAATTCCTTTCGAATACAACAAACGGCGAGGATACCTTCCTACCTTGGACAATAAGACATTAACGGTCACCCTTCAATACAAATTCCAGGGAGCTTCAGATCAATTGAGTCTGGGGGTATACGGATATGCCAATAGCTTTATGCTAGGACTATGGTATAGAGGATTGCCAATTAAGGAAAATAGTGACCTGGTATTCAATCAAGACGCCCTGGCACTATTGACTGGTTATAGATACAAGAATCTTCAAATAGGCTATAGCTATGACATTGCACTCTCTAACCTACCGTTGGATAAAGCTAGTTCTCACGAGATCTCATTGTCTATTACCTTCAATGAGCCCAAACCTTATCGGGAAAAACCTCCTAAAAGGATTAAGGTCAATACCAAGTGTCCGAGACCATTTCTTTAATACCGTTTATTGTTTATCGCTTATCGTTTAAAATTTTTCATTAACTGTAGCAAAGCGATAAACAATAAGCAATAAGCGATAATATGAAACTATACTATACTACTCTTCTTATTTGGCTGATTTACTTGACAACAAGTTTCTCTCTGCAAGCCCAGCATTTAATTGCAACGGTAGATGGCACAGACTATCACCTGAACCAAACTCACATCAAGGGATGTGGTGGTGTCGCAGTGGCTTTTCGATTATCGGAGGAAAATGGTTTAATCAGTGTCAACTGGAACTTTGGAAATGGGAATACCTCTTCCCAAGTACGTCCATTTGAGCAGTTCAATACTATAGGAGTATTCACAGTCAAGGCTATTGCGGAATATGATAACGGAAACAGCGTTGCCTTGGAAGGAACAGTAGAGGTTTTTGATGCTACTCCACCTAGCATTGAGGTTGTACCCGAAGGGGGATGTGCAGGGACGACCTTCAGCATTTCCAATACAGACCCTACCTTGGAAGATGTTATTTATATTGTAGACAATACTTTGATCAGAGGTGATGCCATCGATGTTACCCTAAATAACCCCGGAAGCTATGATATTCGCTTACTTGCCATCAATGCCAACGGTTGTGAAGTTAGCGCTCTACTAAGCAATGGCATCACAGTAGTCGAACCTTTTGAGGTAACACTCAGCCCAAGTATTTCCATAGGATGCTCGATAACCCAGGAAGTCACTTTTACTGCTGATATTACCACACAAAGTGGTTTCCCTTTATCTGCTGTCGTTTATGAATGGAACTTTGGAGATGGCAATACTGTCACGACAGAAGTCCCACAAGTCTCCCATACCTATGCCAATTCACAGCAAGAATACCTGGCAACGGTTACGGTCAACTCTTATGGATGTCGACAGGTATCCGGTAGCAGTAGCGTAGCTTTTGCCAACATTCAAGAAGATATCACAATCAGCTTTCCAGAGACCTCTTATTGTGATCCTTATCGCCTAGTATCTTTCACACCCGACTTCCCTTCTTCCATGGATGGACTACTTGTACAATGGGAGTTTGAGGACGGCACTTTACTGGAGAGTACTTTACCTGAAGGCGTACAACACACCTTGACTAACAATAGTAATCAAACCATTACACAAAATATTCAGGTTACCATTGGAGAGGTAGCTTTATGCCAGGAAACCTATTCCTTTGAGGTGACTCCTACCCAACAAGTAACTATCAACGCCGTCACGTCCTATTGTGACAGCCCCTATACCCCTATCATTGAACTAGAGGATGATAGTCAACTAGGAAACTATTATTGGAGAATACAAGGCGACGACAATTTACAGTTTCCCAATACCATGACGCCATCCTTTGGGGCTTTTACTGGCAATACTACAATTGAGCTAGTAGAAGAAAAAGAAGGGACTATCTGTATCTTGGAAGAAGTATCCTTGCGTTACGCTCCCCTTTCGGTAGAGATCACTGGAGGCACATTAGGCTGTGCTCCTTTCGATGCTACACTAACAGCTTCTATCAATAACTTACCATCCGGCAGTACTATTACCTCCCATGAATGGATCTTGGAGGACATTACCGAGCAGCAGGTTGGAGCTACCGGAAGAGCGACCTACCCTACTACCTCCCAAAATGGCAACACATTTAGCCTAGAGAATCTACCATGGGGTGACTACCGTGTCAGCACTCAAATACAAATTCAAAATCCCGACGGACCACAAACCTGTATTGGAACTGCCGAAACATTAGTACAAGTTCGACTTTTGCCAACCTTATCCTTCACTCCTTCTGGTAATGATTTGTGCTTAGGTAATGCGATTCAATTGGAGAATACCTCTACTTTCTCAGACCCTAATTATCCCGACAGCTATGCCAATGAAGTAGTTTATCAGTGGGATTATGAAAGTGATAATATCTTTGTTCCTGCTGAAAATGACCGTGGAGATGGTGCCCATACTTATCAGGGCTGTACACTGAATATGTTACAGTTTCCTACACTATCGGCCTATTATCCGAATTATGCCTGTTCTGTACAAGAGCAACTCCCTATAGAAACCACCTTATGTTTATTACCTTGTCAGGAAGAAGCCTTGGCCAACGACCCATCCTTAGACACCTGTGACCTTATCACTCCCAGCGCCTTGTTCACGGTAACAACTACTCCTTGCCCTCTTGGCTTAACGATCAGTAATCAATCCATAGGAGATGTTTTCACTTGGGAAGTTACTGCCAAGGGGAATTCCACCACCTTTGGCCCTAATGCATCCCCTCTCTTTCCTGAAGATAGTCTCACACTATTTCTGGAGCCTTATGGAGGATTACAAAGTGGTGACAATATCAGTATTACCCTAATTTCAGGCACACTGCAATCTACTTGTACCGAAAGTAATAGTATCACGGTACAAATGCCCGATACACTCCCTACTCCTATGGTCTCATTTCCAGAGATCTTATGTACAGGAGAGGAAGACAGTGTAATTGTAGATAGTGAAGATGTCCAACAATATAACTGGACCTTAACAGATAGCCTTGGAGCTACGGTTATCACTAGTGCGACTAACACAGGAACGCTTCCTTTGAGCATAACGCAACCTGGAAGTTATCAGGGACAGGTTACTCTTGATTACGCAAACGGGTGTACGCAAACACTTTCCTTTGGTCCCATAGAGGTCAAAGGTATTTTCTTTGACCTTAACCGTAGTACTGCCACTACCTGTACAGATACAGAAGTTAATTTCTTTGTTGATTCCACCTCATTCAGTTCTTCTTCTGATAGTCTGCAATGGACATGGATCATTGATGAAGATACGATTGCAACTGGACAAAACAGCACAGGAGAAATCACACCTTTCTCCTATAGTTTCACTACTCCAAAAGCTCCACAAAGAGCACGTTATAAGGTGAAATTACAAGTGACTACCGAAAATGGCTGTGCTCATGAAGACTCTGTAACTATCAATGTATCACGTCCATCAATCACCTTGGATGATCTTCCAGTGGAATATATTTATAGCTGTGACACCACCTATATCAGCGTCAGCCCAAGCTTTACGGCTGATGAGGTCCTCAACCGTCCGGCTCCCTCTTTTACGTGGTATTGGGTAGATACCCTATCCAATCAAACGACCCTTTTACTGCAAGAAGAAAAAGACTTATATGCTGCATTACCTTCTGGAAGGAATGTTATTCGATTATTCGTTACTGATGCCAATAGCTGTATGGACAGTGCTGACTTGGCTATTGATATCCCTGAGCAGCAGTATCCTGTAGCAGCCTTTAGTGCGAGTGACACGGTATTGTCTTGCCCTGGGATCATCACCTTTAGTGATGCCATTGATGGAACAATTGGTAACAGTACTCCAAGACAGTATTATGACCAAGCAGGGGATTCCATGCAAGCCAACTACCCGGTAGAATGGATATGGGATTTTGGAGATGGAACGGTCAGAAGTTCAATCACCGGAAGTATTTCCCATTATTTTAGTCCACCAGAGGGTGATGGCTATTACGTCAGTATGTCGTTAAAAGAAATCCTGCCTACCGGAGAAATCTGTATCACGCCTTCTGACACCTTATTTATTCGTGTAGGAGGTGTTGCGGGAGCTTACGAACTCGATCGTAGAATCGGTTATGAGGGAACAGCCGTTTATATGACGGCACTACCAGAGAAAGACCCAGAAGAAACCTATTACCTATGGGCCTCAGGAGATGGACAAGCGGGACAAGTAGATACGATAAGAAATCGATTGCACTTCAGAAATCAAACGTTTCAGTACGAAGCAGTCAAAACTGCTCCCGGCCATACTCCATCCCTCACCTTTTATGATGAAGAAGGTTGTCCCTACCCTGCGGCCTATTCGGGTGACATCAATATTCTTTCCTGTCCAACACTATTATTTAAAGATAGTGCACATTGTTTAACGCAAGGAGATCTATCCATCAGCTTTGATGAGAATATACAGGCAGACGCTCTGATTCCCGGCGAAGAAGTTCTAGTATATACCATAGATGATGAATTTGGAAAAGCGGCGTATTACGCTACCCTACAGTACGCTTGGATACTATCCGATGGGTCTCTACTGCAAGGACAGAATGAACTTACGTTCTCTGCAGGTCCAAACGAGAATATTCTAAACATAGACCCTGACGGACCTGGGAAAACCATTGGCATCAAGACATGGATAGAAGCACGTTATGTTGACTTAGAAAACCCAGCCAAAAATATAACCGAAACGGTTTGTGAAGAGGAACTATCTTTTCATTTAAGCCTGTTTCCCTCCCCTGATATAAGCATAGAACACGGCACTATCTGTGAAGGACAATCCGTAGTATTCAATGCCTTACTGGACTATTCCCCTTTTACAGGTGAACAGGTACAAGAAACACTTATACTTTGGGATATCGATGGAGATGGTCAATTTGACGACGGCACAGGTGAGCAATTAGAATATACCTTCGAAAACAGTGGAATGGATTCTCTACAGGTATTGGTGAGTACAGAGAATCATTGTGATATTACGTTTACCCATTATTTCCAGGTCAACCCCATGCCTGTACCTGAAATCACTGTCGATCCAGTGTGTCTGGGAGAACCTTCGGTATTTACGATTACAGGGGAAGTTAGCGAGACAAGATGGAGGTTTCATAACGAAGGAAATCCTTCCCAATGGCACCTAACAACTACTAACACTACAGCTTATTATACTTATCAAAAGAGTGGTGTACAAACGGTTACGGTAGCCTACACCCTCCCTTCCGGATGTGAGGATTCCCTAACCCTACAAACAGAGGTTTTACCTCTTCCAAGTTACACCCTGAGTAATGATATCTATATATGTGAAGGAGCTACCGCCACACTCTCTATAGAGAGCAGTAGCACTCACCAATGGAGTACCGGAAGTACGGCGAACAGTATCACCGTTGCCCCTTCTGTAGATACAACCTACTATGTAGAGATTAGTGAAAATCACAACAGTGGTATACGTTGCGCTACTTTAGATAGTATTAAGGTCTATGTTATTCCAACCCCTCCCATTGCCTCCCAATACGAAAGTTGTGATGGAGAAGCCATCCTGGTAGATGGTCGAATTACAGACTATGACAGTCTTCAGCAAGTCTACCAATGGAAAAACGAAGAGGGCAACATACTTAGTCAGGAAGCTACTTTCAGCATTGAAAAAGAAGGCGTCTACACACTAGAAAGTATTGTAGAACATCTCAACGGTACAAGGTGTACTTATATACAGACCTTCGATGCCATCTTTCATCCTAACCCTCCCAAGGTCCTGCAAAAGCAAACCTTTTGCTTTGAGTTTGGTGATGTATTGACACTCAGTGGACCAGAAGGTTCACAATACCTATACACCTGGGGTGATGTCAGTACTGAGCCTACGCTTGAGGTATATGCTGAAGGGAGCTATACACTTACCACCACCGATACGACCTATAGTACCTGGTGTACCACAACAGAAGAAGTATACATTACTGATCTTTGCCCTCCAAGGGTCTTTGCTCCCAATGCTTTCACGCCCAACCAAGATGGACTGAACGACGAGTTTTATATCAAAGGTGCTAATATCAATACCATAGAGCTTTTAATTTACAACCGATGGGGAGAGGTGATTTTTAGTAATACCTATGACAATATTCAAGAAGCCCAGCAGCCAGGCAATGGGTGGAATGGTATGTATAAAGGGAAAGATATGCCCGCAGGAGCATACAACTATGTTATTCGATACATCAGTGACCTGGAACCCGATAAAGGTAAAAAAGCAGAATATGGAAGTGTAACCCTGATTCGCTAAGAAAGAAGACAGGTCTTGAAAGAACTCATTTTTGAGAATAAAGCTCCATGTAAAAAGTAAAAGGAGAAAGGAGAAAATTAATAATTTTCTCCTTTCTCCTTTTACTTTTTACATACTATTCTTTAACCATTCAATAAGATTATTCATCTCACCTTTCAAAGAAGCCTGGTTAAACTTTTCTTTAAGATCTTCTATTTCGTGAGGGTCTACTGAGAAACGCTCTTTCCCCTCGTCTAATTTATCTTTTGCTCTTTTGACCAATTGTCTGCAATGGTCTTTTTTCTTTTCAAAGATTTCTGTGATTTCGGAGTAATCGTAATTAAATACTTCCTTCATCAAGTATACTCCTCGTTCAGAAGGGGTAAGAGTCGTCATCAGTTTGGTGATACTGGTAGACACCTCTGAAGGCAAATCAATAAAACTGCCATTCAACTCAATATGCGGGAGCTTATTGGTAAGTTGCTGCATCAAATGCTGTATAGAAACTTCCTGTCTCTTCTTCAATCCCTCCAAATAATTCAGGCAGTTATTGGTGATCGCCCTGGCCAAGTAGTTTTTCTTGTCTTCAATCTTAGACAGATCCACCTTAAGTAGCTTGAGCATAGTATCTTGCACCAAATCCTCCGCGTCCATTCCTACTCCTACCATGCGGTTAGCGATGGCATATAATAAGGGCTGGTATTCCAACAATACATCTTGCGACCTCATAAAATTAAATCTAACGAATTTATATCTGCCACTAAAATAGTTTGACTATTCACAGCACCACAGATACATTCTCAGTAAAAAGCCATTGATAACGGTTAAACCACTGGTTATCAACATTTGTTATAATTAAGTCAACACGATCAAAAAACCTCATAGTCGTGTATTGATAAGGCAATTTTACAACCTTAATCACATAAATCCTAACTATTCATTGTCCAAAATATTATATTAATTGTCCTATTAGATTAAATCTTTGTGATTAGTGAATGTTTCCTTCTTTTTAGTATTACTGAAAGTTAACCATTGACTGTAAATTTAGCAATACTTCTATTTCACAAAATAATTGACTTCTATCAGCCGGCGATATGCGAGGTCGATTTTTCCGATTTATAGAGTAAATGCGTATTATTGGTCTTTATATCCATCAAAAAGTACATACCTTTTGGCTTTTTTGAACTAAGAACACAAACAATGAATAAACTAGCTTTACACTGGAAGATCCTCATCGGCATGGGGTTAGGTATTGCCGTTGGACTAACGATGAGTTTCACAGGACAGATTGAACTATTTGGAAACACCATCGACTTAACACGTTTTACTGCCCACTGGATTAAACCCTTTGGGGATATCTTCATCAAATTACTAAAACTGATCGCCGTTCCACTGGTATTGGTTTCTCTGATCAATGGGGTTTCCTCCATGTCAGATATCTCCAAGTTGTCCAAGATGGGACCAAAAACGATTGGCATCTATCTTTTGACCACCGTGATTGCGGTTTCTATTGGCTTGATCTTCGTTAACGTCTTTGAGCCTGGTAAAGGCTTCTCAGAAGAAACTCGTAACATGTTTGCCGACAAGTTTGCTTCAGCCGTTAGCAGCAAGCAATCCGTAGCAGCCAAAGTGGGAGATGCAGGACCCTTACAAGCCTTATTGGATATGGTCCCTTCTAACATCTTCGCTTCTGCCAGCGACAACGGTTCCATGCTAAAAGTAATCTTCTTTGCTATCCTTTTCGGAATTGCTTTGGTTATGATTCCTAAAGAGAAAGCGGCACCTGTCAAGGCCTTCTTTGAGGGAGTCGATGCGGTTATCCTTACCATGGTCAACCTGATCATGCTCTTTGCTCCCTTTGGTGTATTTGCCTTACTGGCTTCCCTTATCACTGATATCGCCAGTGGTGACCCATCCAAAGCCGCAGAGCTATTGATGACTTTATTGCAATATTCTGCAGTCGTAGTACTAGGATTGGCTACGATGGCCTTTGGTATATACCCCCTATTATTAAAAATCATTGGAAAATATAGCTATAGCAAGTTCATGAAGGGAATTTTCCCGGCACAAATCATGGCATTCTCTACGAGTTCCAGTGCAGCGACCCTGCCTGTAACGATGAAACAAGTAGAAGAAGAATTAGACGTCCATGAAGACACTGCTAGCTTCGTACTTCCGCTAGGGGCTACCATTAATATGGACGGAACCAGCCTTTATCAAGGAGTCGCTGCTGTATTTATTGCTCAAGCTTATGGCATCGACCTTAGCCTGGGACAGCAATTAAGTATTGTACTGACCGCTACCCTAGCTTCTATCGGCTCTGCTGCCGTTCCCGGTGCAGGAGTTGTTATGCTAATTATTGTACTAGGGCAACTTGGACTACCGACCTCAGGTATTGCCCTGATTTTGGCTCCCGATAGAATATTGGATATGTGCCGTACCGTCGTAAACGTGACAGGAGATGCTTCAGTATGTATTATGGTAGACCGCACCACTGAAGGACACGCACCGCTTAAATAATGAAGAATTATTAATGAAGAATGAGGAATCTTTGATTCCCTTAAAGTATAAGCCCATAAACGCTAAAGGCGTTTATGGGCTTAATTATTCTTCATTATTAATTCTTCATTCTTCATTCAAACTCACTGTGAGGAGACAAATGTTCTTCCCAAGTCAAAGAACCCAAAGGACTCTTGATAAACCCTAAATAAGTTACTCATATAATGGTCATAATACTCTGCCATTGCCATCATGACTTTTGCCTTGATATGCTTATTATTCTCAAATACCTCTTGAATATTGGTTGCAGGAATCACATAAAGCTCACAGCGATCTGAAAAACATATTGCATTATAAATACGTTTACGGTTCTCCAATAGTGCATTGGTTCCAAACACTTCTGTAGGACGCATATGTGTTAACTCCTCAAATTTATCTTCTACGTCAATATTGAGGGTCACGATTCCCTTATTAATCAAGTAAAGTCCTTGGCTAGGATCTCCCCTAAAAAAAATCACCTCTCCTTTTTCATAATGCCGTACGTACATAAAAGGCAAGAACTCGTACATCTCATCCTCACTAAGGGTAGAGAAAAACGTATTTTGTCTGAGGAAACGAAAAATCTTCTTTTCTTCTGCCGTATAGCTTCTTTTAAAAAAACTGAACATATATATCTATCGATTCTAGCCTTTGCTGTTAATTAAAGTGGTTGCTGCCAATCGTAAAAATACGGATAATCCTAAATATAGGAGATTATTGAAGTATTCATTGAAAATACTATCCCTTTTTATGTTTCAAAGTAATAGTCAACACCTCTGCAGTACTTTTGGTAACCTTGTATCGATCATCCATACGATACCCCATCACCCATATCACCTGCCCTCCACTACATAACACCTCCACTTGTGGCTTATCTATCGTTGGCACTTTGCTATCCTTTAGAAAATCACTCACTTTTTTGGAACCTCTCATCCCAATAGGGCGAAACTTATCTCCCGCTTTCCATTTACGAATCAAAAGAGGAAATACTAACTTAATTTGATCAAAATATGCGATAGTAGGTTCTTTAGATATTTCCAGATTGTCCGCTACAGAAGTAGTCATTTCACCTTCCCATAAAGCCGTTTTGAAATCCCTTGTTTCCTCTTCTAAATCGATCGAATCACTTACCTCATCTATCAGAGCACCTATAGGGGTGACTATAAAGGCACTCCGGTCACTACTCAACATATAAGCCTCACTTTCAAAAAACCTTCCAGCTCCTTTCTCCAGTCCTTCAAAAAACTGTTGCACCTGATCAAAATGAAAACCATATGGCTTAAGCAAATAATACAGCTTAATAAACTGCCTCCCATCTTCTTGCCATGGTTTTAGTTGATAAATCTCTCGACCCCTTTCCTGAGTAAGCATAACCTCTTTTAACTTATTCAAATCATTAAAAAATGCTTCCTCTACCAATCCCACTCGATAGGCTGTTTTCTCAATTCCCCTCGCTACCTGAGGAACTACTTCCTCCAACGCAGGGACTACTTCATTACGGATCTTGTTACGGGTATACTTATTGATTTGGTTAGAAGCATCTTCTCTCCATACAATACTCTTGACACCAGCATATTCTTTCAATGTTATCTTATCGGTAAATAATAAAGGACGGCAAAGTACTCCTTGCTTAGGTCGTATACCGTGCAATCCTTCTATTCCCGTACCCCTGGCAACATTAAACAATACCGTTTCAATCAAATCATTTTGATGATGGGCCGTAAGCAAGTAATCCAATTGATGCGTTTCCAATAGCTGATTAAACCACTTATAACGCAACTCCCTTGCCGCCATTTGTACTGACAACCCATGATCTCCAGCATACTCCAACGTATCAAACCGCTGTACATAACAAGCTACTCCTTGCTGTTCAGCAGTTTCTCTTACCATACGCTCATCCAAATCGGAGGCCTGCCCTCTCAAACTAAAATTACAGTGTGCTATCGTAATCTTATATCCGAAATGCTGTAGTAAATACCATAATACCATGGAGTCTACTCCCCCACTAACGGCAAGCAGCAATTGATCTTCTTTTCCAAAAAGGCCTTCCTGCTTAAGGTAATCCTCAAATTTTTCTTCAAAAGCTCTTTCGCTCTCCAAACCCATTTATCAATTTTTAATTATCAATTATCAATTATCAATTATCAATTATCAATTATCAATTATCAATTATCAATTATCAATTATCAATTATCTACAAAAAGTTATTTTATCTCAACCAATGATACAACTCATTAGTGAGCTCATGATGAAGTAAACTTATAGCGAAGTGCTATTTTCAAATGGTTGAAGGAAGAAGGATAAAGGATGAAAGATTAAAATGATTCTCCAGAAGTTATTTATTCCTTCCTCCTTCCTCCTTCCTCCTTCCTCCTTCCTCCTTCCTCCTTCCTCCTTCCTCCTTCCTCCTTCCTCCTTCCTCCTTCCTCCTTCCTCCATATTAAGGTATGTTAAAAACCTGCCCACTCCTATTCTTTCTTTGTCAAAACTCATAAAAGAAGCAATGATTTGATAATATTACATACATTTGTACTTCACCAAAATAATCAGGGCTGAAATATTAGAAAAAGTCAAAATCCTTTAAAAAAAGCTAAAGAAGTATACTTATCTGTTTTGAAGGATTACTTTATAAGACTATAGACCAACAATAGAGATTATGAGACAAAACATTTCGATTATTGGCAGCTTGCTTTTGCTGCTTTTGACGATCAACACGTATGCACAAGGTGATAAAATTAACTTTAAAGCCGCTAAGTTAAAATCTGAATCAGTAGGCGGTGAAAAATTCAGGGTCTTTTTGAGTACTCCTTCCCAACGAGTTAAAATCACCCAAGGAAATTCAACCGTATACTGTGATGTCGCTAGGGAAAATACCAAAACTCGTTTTGTAACAGCTACAGGAAATGTAAAGGTCGTAGATCAAAAAACGACTATTACAGGAGACAAGCTAACGTACAACCCGAAAAATTCAGAAATTGTCATTACTGGAAAAGAAGTAGTCTTGACAGATGAAGACCTAAAACTTTATACGGACAAACTGTACTATTACAGCAAAAATAAAACAGCCAAGTACCTGACCAACGGAAAGGTTTTCAAGAACACCATGACACTAACCAGTAAGGAAGGTTATCTGAAAGAAGAAAAACTAGACTTTAAAGGCAATGTAGTCATTGATGACCGAGAAAAGGATCAACACCTGGAAAGTGAGGCTGTAACCTATCATAGAGACACAGAAATTGCCACATTTAATACAGAAACCACTATTACTTCCAAGGATGGTGATGTAGTTGCTCAAGCAGGTAACTACAATACCAAAACAGGAGAGGTAAACTTTGAAGGAGAGGCAGTTGTTGAAAATGACGATTACGTGATCGTGGCTGATTATATTGACTCCCAAAAAGACAGTGGTGACTCTTATGCCAAAGGAAATGTTATTTTCTACAGCAAGACAGACTCTGTTACCATTTTTGCTGACGAGGTAGTCCATGAAGGTAAAGAGACCAAAGCATATGGTAATGCACTAATGGCCCGTCCAATGCAAGGAAGCTTCAAGAACTTACTTTACATGGCCGCTGACACCTTGTATTCTTATAATGATACATTGACAGAGGAAACTACACTATATGCTTATCATGGTGTACAAGTATACAATCAGGATATCAAGTCGAAGTGCGACTCCCTGGTATACTTCTATAATGACTCTATGATTTACTTCTATGAGGAACCTGTGATCTGGGCACAAGGCACTCAAATGGAAGGACGTACCATCAAGGCCCAAATTACTTCCAAGGGAATGGAAAAGATGTACCTTGACCGAGATGCCTTTGTAATCTCCAAAGACAGCACCAACAACTACAACCAGATCAAGGGACGTAAGATTATTGCCAATATGGATGGTAAAAAGATCGACTATATTGATATCAATGGTAACGGCGAAGCTATTTACTACGTGATGGACGATCGCACCAAAAAAGTAGAAGGCATGAACGTTACCAAATGTGCCAAGATGACCATGGACTTTGATGATGCTGGCGAGCTTAATGAGCTGAAATACCATGCCCGTCACGATAGCCAGATTGTTCCTCCGGAACAAATCACCAAAGAGAACAGCCGTCTATCTGGCTTCAAGATCAGAGAAGAGGAAAAACCAAAAGAAACAGAGGTAGTAAGTAAGGTACGTAAACGTAGAGGCGTACCAAGTCATTTGCCAATTGCTTTCTTTACGAAGAAGAATAATTAAATCAATAAAAAAGCGCTCTCAATGTACCGAGGACGCTTTTTTATTAATTTATCCAAATTTTATTTGGACAATTAAACTTTATTATCAATATTCGTGCAACAAATCTTTAAAAGAGAGATACCAATGTTATTCAGTATAAAACATATCGCCCCATCTACAAGCTATAACGCTATCGGACTAGAGCAGTTGGATAGAAGTTATAATGGGTTGGCTGTATGTAGCGGTGTTTTCCGAGAAGGGAAATGCTGATTATCCTGAATAAGGAAAATATACATAAGCCGATCCTTCCAACAAGGGATCGGCTTTTTTATTGCCCCACAGAAGCGTATCTCTTCTATTCTTAAATTATTTATTCACCATTTAAAAACTACTGCGATGCTAAAAAGAGCAGAACGTGGAATAGGCCTACCTACCGTAGGTTTAGCACAAGGCACACTGATGCCTTCAAACAAACGTAATCACAACATGAACTCAAAAGAAACTCAAGACACTGGACCTGGACCGGTACCTCTTGCCCCTTAGATCGATTAGGCAAGATATCACACGGTCCTCCATTAACACAATTGAATTATGGAGACGATCAAAAAACTATTGAAAACTATTATTGTGCTAACGATTCTTGCTGGAATCATTCATTACAACCAAGACCTTTGGACATTAGCCAAAGGAATTGCTCCCGCTTTATGTATCTTTATGGGTATGGTATGGTTTATCCTTCACGGTGCTAAAAAGAAAGCCGTTAAGAAAGAAGAGGAAAAAGCAACCACCAAAGAAAAAGAAGAGTTGGTATTGGCCGAAAATATCTTTGAAACAATGGATAACTGGTCAACACTAGCTAGCGGCACCAAAGTAGGTAGCAAGGTATTGAAGAAAGAAAATGGGAAGGAAACCCTATTGACCGTTACCCTAGTAGAGAAAGCGCTACAAGCGTAACAGTGATAGGATGTTATCTCTTCTTTAAAGTTCTTCAGCACACCTCACCATAAAGCGTATGCTTATGTTAATTAAATTTATTGTATCACCTTAAGCGCCCCGATTGCATTGTTCAAATGTATCGGGGATTTTTTATTGCGCAATAAATTGTTCTCCCATATTATACCCTGTACCTGCTTGAGCGATCACATGGGATCGCCCCTACCTTTTACCTTTTACCTTTTACCTTTTACCTTTTACCTTTTACCTTTTACCTTTTACCTTAAAAAATTATATCTTTGTCTGTTCAGGATGCCATTCATCACTAATCATCCTATGGATTAAAGCCGTTTTTTTTTGTTATATCTATAAACCAGAAGTAGCCCGTGTCGTCTGCAGTTAAGAAAAAAGTCGGTACCTACCCATACACCAATGTACTTTTCAGTATGAGTAGCGCACTGTTTATGATAGGACTTATGCTTCTTTTTTTAAACTACGCCCGCATCCTCACAGAAGAAATGCAAAATGCTGTGGAAATGCAGGTGGTATTAAAAAAAGGTATCTTAGAGGAGCGTATACAAAAGGTAGGTAAATCTCTATCTTCCAAACCATATATCTCCAAGAAACATCCTATTACTTTCACCTCCCGAGAAGACGTTGCTGCCAAAGTAAAAGCAGAAACGGGTGAAGACTTTATGCAACTATTGGATGAAAATCCACTGAGGGATATTTATACGATTATCGTCCGAAAAGAATTCCTTACCCCTACTCACACCCAGCAGATCGTCGCAGAACTTTCTCGGATGGAAGAGGTACACGAGGTGATCTATACCCCAAACTTAATCAAGGAAATCAGAAGAAATGTCACCAATGTAAGTAAGGTATTAGGGGTGCTAGCGTTGGCTTTTATATTAACCTCTATCTTTTTGATCAATAATTCGATCAAACTGGCTTTATACTCTCAGCGCTTCCTGATCAGAAGTATGCAATTAGTAGGAGCAACTAATGGGTTTATCAAAAAGCCATTTTTATGGAGAGCATGTTACCATGGCATTATCGGTGGAAGTATTGCCACACTTTTGATTGTGGGACTCCAGTATATGATACAATACTCCTGGCCTGAGATACAAGAAATTTCTGATTATTATTTCACAGGCTTAATCTTTGTCAGCTTAGTACTATCCGGTATTTTGATTGGTACTTTAAGTGTTTACGGAGCGATCAGCAAATACCTTAAAATGAGATTAGACGACCTTTATTAATACGTCTATTAAAGAATAAACTATTTACTCTTAACATAAACAATTTAGATTAAGATGAGCGATTCTAAAAAAGCATTGGCCTTTGGCAAACGTAATTATATCCTAATGTTGGCAAGTGTACTCGTCATTGCCCTTGGATTTATCCTTATGGCTATTGACAGCGAGCCTCATGGCTTTGGTGTATTAGGCCTGACTGTAGGACCGATTACGATCATGGTTGGGTTTGTCCTTTCTGCTGCTTCCATACTGGTCAAAAGTGAAGAAGAAACTAACTAGATCATCAATACTTAAGCATTAAACTTTAACAATCATCATGGAGATTATCGACGCAATTATTCTTGGTATTATCCAAGGACTTACAGAATTTTTACCCGTAAGCAGTAGTGGGCATCTGGAGCTAGCCAAAGCCATTTTGGGTGATGATAGTGTAAAAGAAGAAAGTATGTTATTTACGGTAGTACTCCATGCAGCAACAGCCTTGAGTACAATTGTCATCTTCCGTAAAGACATTTACTTTATCCTCAAAAACCTATTGAAATTTGAATGGAATGAGGATACCGCTTTTTCTTTTAAGATTATTCTTTCAATGATTCCAGCTGCTTTTGTAGGGATGTTCTTCAATGATGAACTAGAAGCGCTATTTAATAAACAAATCTTATTAGTAGGCTCCATGCTAATTGTAACGGCTATCCTACTAATCATGGCTGATAAGGCTAAAAATACGGAAAAGAATGTCACTTTTTTCCATGCACTTGTGATCGGTATATCTCAAGCTATTGCCATTCTTCCAGGTATTTCCAGATCAGGAGCTACGATCTCTACGTCTGTATTACTAGGAATTGACCGTGACCGAGCAGCCCGCTTCTCTTTCCTAATGGTTGTTCCATTGATTTTGGGTAAAATGGCAAAGGATGTTATGGATGGCGCTCTTACAACAAGTGACGACACTTTTGTGCCTTTGATGGTTGGCTTTTTAGCAGCCTTTATTTCTGGGTTGATTGCTTGTCACTGGATGATTGCTCTGGTAAAAAGAAGTAACCTAAGTTATTTTGCGATCTATTGTTTAGCTGTAGGTGGAGGATCGGTACTGTATACCTTTCTGGTATAGATCGTTATCAACTGCCTTTAGTGCAAAAGGATCTATCATTCATAAAGAGATTATTCAAAAATGCCGGTTTTTCACCGGCATTTTCTATTTGCTATATTATATTTGAGCGATAAAAGAAGATCAAACCTCAAAAGGAAATATTGGAATAACTATATTTTAGACTAAAACATAGCGTTCTATTTCCCTTTATAAACCATAAATTCATGTCGAAGAGAAAGCAACGTAGAGAAGACTTTGACTTTGCCGCAGGTGAAGTATTATTGATCGACAAACCTTATGAATGGACCTCATTCGATGTGGTCAACAAAGTAAGGTACGCTGTAAAAGTAAAAAAGGTGGGCCATGCGGGTACCCTGGACCCATTAGCGACAGGATTGTTGATTTTGTGTACAGGCAAAATGACCAAGCAAATTCAATACATCCAAGCAGAAGAGAAAGAGTATGTTGGACAAATGGTTATTGGTGAAACCAGACCTTCTGTTGATATGGAAACAGAAGTTGACAGCACCACTGATTACAGTCATATCACCGAAGAGGACGTAAGAAAGTTACTTCCGGAGTTTACGGGATTAATACAACAGATCCCCCCTGCCCACTCAGCTGTAAAGGTAGGCGGAAAGCGAGCGTATAACGCTGCCCGTGAAGGAAAAGAGATTAAGATTGATCCTCGTGAAGTGGAGATAAAAGAATTAGAGATCTTACATATAGACTTCCCTACTATCGATTTTAGAATGGTATGCTCTAAGGGTACCTATGTCAGAAGCTTTGTGCGTGACTTTGGAGAAAAGCTAGGTGTAGGAGCCTATATGTCCGGTTTAAGACGTACTCGTATTGGTGAACACAAACTTACTGATGCTTACGCCTTGGATAAGTTTATAGAAATGATCAAACAAGAACAGTAGGCATCTCATCAACATGAAAGTATACCGCAGCATAGAGGAGTTTATTCCACCCCCAAAAACAGTAGTGACAAGTGGCACCTTTGATGGCGTACATTTTGGCCACCAGCAAATCTTGAAGCAAATTACCACAGCGGCAAGAGAGGAAGGAGCCGAAACTGTGATGATCACCTATTGGCCACATCCACGTTTTGTGCTGTTTGATGATCCTCAAAAACATCCAAAACTACTAACTACGTTAGAGGAGAAAATTAAGCTTCTCGAACAAAATGGATTGGATCACCTGATTGTTTTGGAGTTTAATAAGGAGTTCTCCAAGTTGACTTCCATGGAGTTCATACAACATATTCTTATTGATGGGATACAGACCAATAAACTGGTGATTGGCTACGACCATAAGTTTGGCCGTAATCAGGAAGGTAGTTTTGATTATCTAAAAGAGCACGCTCCTTCTTTTGGATTTGAGGTCGAGGAAATCCCCAAGCAGGAACTCGAGGAAGTAGCCGTCAGTTCAACCAAGATCAGGGAGGCTTTACATCAAGGGGATGTCAAACGAGCTAACAAGTACTTACGCTATCGGTACATGATCCATGGTACCGTTACGGATGGTAATAAGTTAGGGCGTAAAATCGGTTTCCCCACAGCCAACATCAAAGTGGATGTGGACTATAAACTGATTCCTAAAAATGGCACCTATGCTGTGGAAGTAGAGATCAATCAAAAGCGCTATATGGGTATGCTTAATATAGGCAACAAACCTACTGTAACTGATGGATCGCAAAAAACTATAGAAGTCAATATCTTCCACTTCAATGAAAACATTTATGGGGAAGAGATTAGTGTCCGATTCGTAGACTTCTTACGCAATGAGCAAAAGTTTAGCAATGTCGATGAACTGATTCATCAGCTGAGCATTGACAAACAGAACACCTTACAGCTTTTTCAAAGCTAGCAGTTGTTCATGATATTTAGTTGAGCTTCGCTCGTTGATGATGTTTAGTTGATTAGATAAGTAAAACAACTAAACATTATGAACGAGCGAAGCTCAACTAAACATTATCAACAGTTTCAGACTTGTTTCCTATAACCGGCAAGGTAATCACATAATCTGTTCCTACCTTAGGGACGCTGTTCACCTCAATCCTCCCTTTGTGGTCTCTTTCGATCACTCCTTTACTCAACCATAATTCATGCTGGGCAAACTCACTACGCTCAGATCGATAATTATTCATTTGCTTCAATAGATCGTCCTCTAAGCCTTCTCCATTATCCGTTATACTAACTTGTAAATCTCCCATCGACATATAAATAGAGATTTGCATCTTCCCTTTTCCCCTAATAGAATCCATAGAGGTTCGTAAGATATTGGCAAAAGCTGATCGTAAGGCGTGCGGACGACATATAATGTCAGGGGTGTTGGCTATAGAAGTTTTAATGGATATTCGATTGGGGTCATAAATCTCATTAAGTTTCCCTAAAGCATCTTTTAAGATATAAGAGATATTATCTCTTTGATAATCGTTATCAGTAACTTCCTTGGTCACTAACTGCTTTAGCTCTTGATATAGTGGGCTATCTTTTATAATAGGAGCCACTTCATCTTCCGGAAGAAAATTAGATAAGTCTGCCCCTACTCCTTCCAGTTCATAAATTCCCTGCAACTTATCAGTAGTAAACTCCAGAATTTTTTCTGTAGTATTTTTCAACTTCAACTCCGAAGCCCTTTGATGCTTCAATTCTGACTCTGTTTTTTGAATCAAACTTTCGAGCTGTTGTATCCGCTCCCGGTACTCTGTCATGGTTTCTCTCTTGCTTTCGATCCGCTGCAATACATTTTGTTTCATTGAAAAGAGGCGAATCATTGCCCATAATAACATTCCAAATAATAGCAAAATAATAGCAAATGAAGCATACTGTTGTTGGGTTTGTACCTTGAGACGTTCCTCCATGGCAATCAATTGATTATTAAGAAAAGTAGCTTGATCCTTTGTATCTAGCTGCTCCACTTGTCTGACAGTTGCCGATGTGTCTTGGGTTAGTGCAACCGTTTGTACCATCACCCCTACCGTTACCAAAAAGATAATGATTAGGCTCTTTCTCATGTTTGTTTATATTGTTGGGTAAAGAATGCAAATGAATGTACTTGGCGACATTTACGTTTTGTTGATAGTGTTCTTTATAAACTAATAAATAACAGTGGAATAAACACTTTTTTTCAAGAAAAATATAACGAAATAAAGGTGGTAGTGACTTTACAACAGTATTAGATTCACTTTACAAGGGCAAAACACAGAATTTAAAACAAAAAAAATGAGTTATTTATAAACGGCAAATCGAAATGTGATCACGATTCACCTTGATTTGTGCACAAGATAATAAAAAATAAAAGGCTACTTAAACAATGATTAAACACTGTTTAAGTAGCCTTTTATTTTTTACAATATTGATTGATGAAGTAGTTTAATTTCATCAATAGATAACACCCTCTTGTGGATCACAGCTCCATGAGTCCTGACTGTATGTACTCCAGAAGTCTTGCCGGATCGTATTTGATGAACTGTTTGTGCAGCACTCAAATCAATGTTTAATTCATCTACATAATCACCATTTACATACAATTTTAACGTTGAATTAGACGCTGAATAAGTATATGTGATATAGTTAATTTGATTAGCGATAAGACTTCCTGCTTCCAAAACTCTACTAAAACCGCCTCCATTCATTCTTACACCTAAAGCAGCTTTATGATTATCATTAGTGTTTTGTCTATAAGATGATAATTGTAATGTATCTCCAGAACCTGTACCTCCTTCTGTGTCTAAAGCTATTATATTCCCTCCTTCACCGGTTGATGAAAGCTGTAAAAATGAAGCAGATAATGAGAAGTCATTGAGAGAAAAAGGTGTAGATAATGTTTTTTCGATTCTTGACCCACTTCCTGTATAGATTAAACCATCACTTTGAACGTCAATAGCATTCCCATAGCGTTCATCTAACGATAAACTTTTGCCTGATTGATCAAAAAATGTAAGTAGATGCCCGTATTCATCATTCCCATTGATACTGTTGTAAAAAGGTCCATCGTAGTTTTTTTGAATAACTTTATTGAAATGATACGCAAAATCCGCATCAATAGACAATACAGAGTCTATTGATACAGTCACTCCGCAACCACGTTCATTTACAGGAATAGCCTTATACTTCACCTCAATCTCATTCCCCGTACTTAGATTATCTATCGCAAAAGCCCTAAGTCCTAGCCTTTCACCTTCACTCCAAACCTTGCTCTCCAAATATGCATTGATATACGCTCGCCCCTCAGCAAGTAATCCCGTCATTGCCTGAGCATCCGCCTCACTAGGGTAAAGCTGAATTATCATATCATCCCCCTCAATCTTCTCTGTACTCAAAATTTCCGTAGTCTCCTCCAGATAAGTCACCACATCGTAAGAGTCCCCGCTATTCATTTCCAGCCACTTAACACAGATCTGCTTAACCGTAGTAATAAGCCACCCCACACCATTCACATCCGTAGTCCCAAGCGCAAGAATCTTCTCCCAAATCAGCTTCTTCTCCGCATCCTCAGTATCAAACTCAATAGGATCAGTGGAAGTTCCGATGTTAAAAACACGATCCTGTACAGGCGTAGTGGCTGTAGTCGAATACCCCACCTGAGCACTATCATAAGATCCTTCACCATCCAAAGCCGCCGGATCACCCCCGTTGGCAGTGATCAGGTTATCAATACTAGCCTTGATATTCGCTATAGTCACCAACGAGTTTTCTGTATCCAGGGTAACGTTTGCATTCTGCACCCAAGCGCCAGGCTTCAATACAAAGTTACCATTCCTAGCCGTAAGCGTTCGCAGAGCTGTAAAGCGGTCATCCACCTCCAACGTGCTACGGAGCTGTGCCAAGTCATCGACAGAAATAGCCGTAACTTGGGCAACGTTATCAAAGTAAAAGCGCACTCTCGCACCGCCTGCCTGATTAATCGTAAGAGAACCAGGAAGCGAATGTGTATTAAGCGAATAAGCACCCGAAACAAAACGCCAAGTAACATCCTGAGCAGCCGAAGACGTAAAGTCCACCGTCATTGCATCAGCGGTAAAGAACAGCTCCAAGTCATAATCACGGGTAATTGCCGTAGCCTCATTACTATCAATAGAAGAGCCAACAACGTTGGTGGCTACCACCTTATAAGTATATGAGGTATTATCAAGTAGCTCCTCATCAAGATAAGTCTCTACGTCTGCCGATACCTCGGCAATCTTCTCATAGAAGCCTCCTTCTTGCTTCCTGAAGATCTCGAACTTGTCCTCATCATTGCTATTATCTGCCCAATTCAGGCGGATAGCACCGATACCCTCCGGCAGAGCAGTAAGGTTATTAGGCGCAATAGGGAGAATCACATCACCTGTATTGACACGAGTCTTATTGCTTGCCAGGTACGAGACAATATTGTCATTTACTACATTGTCTGTATCAATAATAAGGGAATCTCCGGCTCGCATTACCTGGTTAATGGATACGCTCGGATTATCGGCAATAAGCTGGGATACTGCCTCGGCAGTACCGTAATACGTTATAGCAAGATCAATAAGATTTTGCCCCTCGGTTATAGTGATTCTCTTCCTCATTTAATCAGTGCTTAAACGGTGTTTATAATGCGCTTAATTCGGTGTTAAGGCGGGTAATTTCGGATTCTAGCCAAGCCTTAATTGCGGATATTCCTTGTGTCTGTGTGCTTTGATGCAAGTCTGCATTAGCAAATACAAAACTTTTCTTTTCGCCTGTAAGGGCATGGCAGATCACACGAAAAGGCTGCCCGTCTGCGGTGTTCTTTTCATAGGAGATGGCTTTTGCCTCTCCTGCATTTACGCACTCCTCTAATTCCTCATACTGTGCATACTTCTGTATCACAGCATCCAGCTCATCCTCTTTTGCTTGCCGTGCCGATCGGGCGGCAATGATTTCATCTACAGTTGCCATATGTTTGTATGTTATAGTTTCATAATCTTACCCAATACCATGAAAGGCATACGGTTATCATGTGCCTCATCGCCTCCGATACTGTCCATCGTCAAGGCATCGTTGTTTAGCTCTGCATTGACTTGGAAGTCATTCGTACCGTCATCCAATAAGCCCCAATCAAATGCCTGGACATTACCGCCTCCACCTGTATCAGTAGAAGTGGTCTTCACAAAGTCCTGACTAATGGACACACCATCTTTTAGGATGTCTACATCAACGGCTTTGGATGCCAGAATACCCGTAGGTGTGTGAGTAGGTAATTGTGCCTCTGTAAGGGTAGTTTCTCTTTCGCCTCCAATGTTTCCAATCTCAAAATATTCGGACAGGTTGGCTTCTGGGTTTCCGTTGGCTAGTGCAGAATCTGCTTTACCAACGATCACACGCCCTCTTAGGTCTGGCGTTTGGATATTACCGTGTTTCTTTCCGTTACACAACGCAAAACCAACCATGTCGCCAATCCCGAGACCTGAAGCGTCGAAGTTGGCAAGGCTACCATAGTAATCGACGATCATTCCTGACTTCAAACCTTGGAAGTTGGCAATCGCATCAGAGTTTCTTTTGACAGGATTGTTGATGACTACATCAAAGTCAAACTCTCCAGTACCTCTTGCCCCAAAAGTAGGGACAAGCTTTTCCTCTTCTGTCCAGGTGAAGTCACCTACCTTCTGAAAGCCTTCAAACTCGTCGTGTGGCTCATGGGCTAAGGGCGTTTTGACAATGTTGAATACAGGTACTTCACTTCCTGTTGCTGTTCCTTGGAAAGCATCTACCTTATAGTGTTTTCCCTGGTAAATAATGACTCCCTCTGTGCATTCATAATCGAGACCATCAACGGTCCATTCTACGCCGTATGCTCGGGAGGGTACGGAAGACTCCTGCAGGATCTTGGCAACGATTTGCGCTATATCTTCAATCCCTCCGAAGATGTGCGTAAAGTCTTCCGTCACTGGGCGAATACTTCTTTGTGGTTGATTAAGTAATTTCATATTAGACGTATTGAATCTCGTAAATAAATCCTGCGTGCAGGTAGTCCTGCAGAATCGCCTTTAGCTTGTCTTCCTGACTTGATAGGTAGGAAGGTATTTGCACCGTGAGTTGCGCCTGCTCCAAAGAGACTCCTTCACCGGAAGTCCTCAGGTAAGAGCTTCCCAGACGTGGCGTCATCGATTTGTAAGAAGATGGTGAGAGTAGAAATTCATCATAATTCACCAATACGGTTGTGATGTAAATCTCATCATCATCAAACTCCTGTCTTAATAAGGTCTCTACCGAGATCTTGGAGCGTCCCCAGGATAACTTATAGGTTGTGGTATTTCGGAACGAAATGAGTAATGCTTTCAATGCCACCAATGGAGTAATCAGCACCCGAACAAAGGCAATCAGTTTTTCTCTCAACTTGGGAGGTAGCGATCGATACGACAAAAGCTCAGAATCAAGATCAAACATCTGCAATATTGGTTATGTTGTAGGTTTCTATTTCCATCCAGCCACTCGCTGGGTAATAGCGAGCTTCAACAGGAGCATAGGTCCCTGTTTCAGATCGAGCCTGTATTACTTGTGGGTAAAAGTCCGTCACCCCTTCCACTTGCTTTACCAGGTTCACCATGTCGGACACCTGAAACATGCCGTTGAATGGCAGGTTCTGTATATAGTTGATCACGACTTGCTGTACTGCAGGGGCAATGACATTGACATCAAACTCAGGCTCGTAATACAACTTAGCAGTAAGGCTCAGTTTATCGGAGGGTAATGACACCACTGCAAGCTGCGCCCCAGGTTCCGCAATATCCCGCAAGTAGGCTTCTGCTCCTGAGCGTTCCGCCTCTGTCAAGGCGCCAGACTCTCCCTTTAACTTTACAATCGCATACCCATTGCCACTTACCGACACGTTGGAGATAATCTGCTTACTATCATCAATCGTATCGTAATAAGGTTGCTTGGTCTCCAGGTTAAAAAGGAGTGTATCCCCGTGTTGGTATTGCAGCATCTTCTCGGCATACCACTCTTTCGTATGCACCTTTGCCGTGAGGATCATTCGCTCTACCTCTGCTTTGTGTGTATCGAAGATCACCTCATGGATATGGATCACATAAGCCACTACATACGCCACTAGCCTCCAAATAGAATACTTACTATTGTTATCAATATCGACCCCTTCCAAGGCATCCTTGATATCCTTTTCTTCAGAGAGTGTTGCCAGCTCCGCAACCTCTTCTTTCTTGGTCATCATGGAATCGAATATCTCCTGTACACTCCTTGCCATAGCTCCTTATATTTAGTAAGTGAAAATCACTGCCTGCGGCAAAGACGGGTCGTCATCCACATGCACAAACTCCTCTGCAATCCCAATGCGGGTAAATCCGGCAAAGAGTGCAGCCTGTACTGCCTTGTATCTTTCTGCAGAGGAACTGATACGAATGTCCACTGCTCTGCCTCGGGTATGGGATGAGTTCGGCGCACCGCCTACCTTTTTATTATACTCCTTGTCCCTGTAGGTCGAGGTCAATACAAACGGAAAACCTGCGATGGTCCGCATGGCGTCAAGCTTTGCTAGCGTATCCTGGTGCATGTGTTTATACACCTCTTTGTCGCCCATCTTAAACTCTCTCTTCTCAAAATTTATCATCTTCACTTTTCGTTTAGGCTTCTTGGAAAAAATAGCCACCACCGCTATGATCGTGATGGTGGCTATTGTTATACCTATTACACTCACTGTACACTAACGTTTAGTAGTGTTCGTTCTGAAAGTCTGGAACTCTCCAGCTTCGGGGTCTTTCCCTGCAGCGGCTTTGGCTTGTACCAAACCAGGCCGTATCACCTCGTCGAGTCGGTCCAAATAGCCTTCTTCATCCGCTTCCTTCAATAACTCATGCAACTTGCGAATCCCTCCCCCGGATTTCTCGAGCAATTCTATGGTCTCGACCGCCATTTCAATGTTGTCCTCCGTGAGTTCAACCTGTCCAAAAATCTTTTTCAACTTTTCACCTGCTTTCTGCAGGGCTTCCTTGTTCTTCACCAGGTTCACCCCTGATACAATCAGGTTGATGATGATCTGGATCAACCAGCGGAACTGGATGGCTTTCTGTACCAATTCGATAAACTTCATACAATTAACAGTTATATGCTGCCGCTATAATAAAGTAAGCTTCTTCCATTAGGTGGGGTAAACCTTATCACTTACCTTTAATTCCCCTTTGTACGCTCTCTCTGTTCTTTTTTGAACTCCTTGAACTCCTCCCTCAACTGCTCAAATTCTGACTGATGGGAGTTCTGCAATGATTCAATGGTATTGCCTAGTTGGACATATGCTTGTGTGTTCTTTTCGACCACCTCTGTCATCTTATTGGAAAGGCTGAATACTTGTACCGATACAGCCGTTAATGCTGCAGACAGTCCGAGCATAATTCCAACCAAGAGCTTTACGGTATATGGTTGGTCTTTTGTATCCGCAACCAACTCGCCTGCTTTCGCTAAATTCATATCTTCCATCCCTTCTATAGTTTTTCAAATTCTAAATTGAAGTCCTCAAACCCCTCATCGATATCCAGCGACTTCAAGCGATACCCATCTTGCCTTAGTGCCTGCTGCAGCTCTGCCTTGAATCGGTTTGTGTCTGCCTCACTGGACTTGATAAAACGATCAATGCCAAAGCCTGCTTCTGGGTGTTGCCTCCAGTCTCCCTTGTGACTGACCAGGTTTAGGCGGATATTTTGCTCATCGGCTTCTCCTACCACAAAATCACCATTCACTATCAGCAGCTCATTATTCTCATTGAGTAGTATATCCTTAGCCATGACGAAGCTTCTTGTTTTCGATCTGTGTAAAGTCTGGCTGCTCCTTGGATAGCTGGGCAATCATATTGGTCTTGAAGGTTGCCCCTCCGTCCGATGGGGCTACTGCCGCCGTGTTGATTGCCTGGATAATGGACTGCACTTGCTTGCTTAGGGTATCGAGTTGCTTTGAAAGCTCCTCACCCTTGACCATCGAACTCTCTCCAGAACCGACCACCACCTTGTCCACACTCAGCTCAACCTCTTCCAAGTCGGAGTATTTCAGGATGCATGCATTACGGGTATTTCCTTCCAAAGCACCACATACCACACTGGAACCTACTTTGGGATAAAGCACCATGCTGCTCTTTCCCTCAATCGCTGCTAACCTCACGGAGTATATCTCCTCTTCCTCCGTTTCCACGGTACAGGTCTTGGAGGTTCTATCCACCTTTGTCACGGTAGCATCAAAGAGATGCTCCTGCGACACTTCACGCTTGATGATCTCTTGGATCAGCTTTACCAAATTGTCCATTACACCTTAAATCCTAGTTTACATTTGCGGCTAAACCCTGAAGTAGAGAACTCGGTTTCTACTTCCTGCACCGTAAAGGTTCCCTCAAACTCCTGATAAGAACTGGAGGGAATCAGTGCTACCTGATCACCTGCCTGCACCAATGGGTAGCCAAAACCTGTGACTGTTCCCTCTACACCATCAAACTTCCAGTTGGCAAGCTCCTGCTCTGCAATCTTCTGCAGCTCTACCTTGCTTTTATCCAGAAAGTTCAAGGTTCTTACGGCTCCGTCCTTATCTCCTGCAGTAGCAATCACCTTCTTTCCTGTTCTGGAATTGGAGATTGCCTTTACCAGTATCTTGGTATCCCTGGCTTTCTTTAGCTTCAGTGAATGCTTACGCACATTGTAGCGCATATCATACACATAAGTTTTGAAGCTGGCAGAATAGCGGAACCCGACACAGAGCTTCCCATCCCGGAAGTAAGTAAGCAAGCCATAGTCTCGAAGCTTGTCCAATGCCTGGACACCGGTAGCGTTCTTCAGGGCGATACTTCCAAGGCTGGTATTTTCATCCACGAAATACTGCTTGGAATAAGCAGGAGCGACATGGTTTAAAAGGTCTTTAAGCGTTGCCTTTTCAAAGGACCTATCCGCTACTGCCGTCTTGAGCTTGTACATCTCATCCTCGCACTCAATCTTTAGAGGGTAGCCGGTTGCAACACTTTTCACATACCCTTCAAACTCCTTTTGCAACCGGCCATCATAACCCAACCACACCTGTACCTTGTCACCCTCCTTGATATACTGCTCAATCAACCTATCCTTTAACATCAAAGCCCTCGGTATATATAAGGTTGCCGTGTCGGTATTTTTCTCTACCGACTTTCTGATCACTACCTTATTAATACCGGTATTCAGGTCTGACCGTATCTCCAGCTTTCCGATAACAATCCTGCTGGAAAGTGTATAGACATTGCTCATAGCTCCAACAGGTTTAATTCCGGTTCCCGAACACTCCTTGCCGTGATTGTGAACTCTTGCGTATCCACAAACCCAGCTTCCGAGGGGATATCCATATCTACCAGCAGGATATCCACAATTCCCAAGGCGGTCAACTTCTCATTGTAGGCCTTGATATTCTTGTTGTACTCAAAGAAGTCATTCAGTGCCCTTACCTGGTCATCGGGGTACTGGTGGGTATCCCCATCCACCAGCCTTCCCCGAAAACTCAGTTCCCAACCCTTCATCGAGATCACTTCCACCACTTCACTCTCCCCCTCATTTACTTCTGTCACCACAATATGCTTGCGGCGACGGGCATTGATCACCGGCGTCTCCTGGAACACAAACCTTGAGGAGCCATCCACCGCCTCCAATGTCAGCTTCATGGGATCAGGAGCCACAAACACCTCAGGCTTGTTATATACCTTGGGCTGCTTGTTGTCTGCTACGATCTGTGATGCTACATTATGTTCCTTTACCTTAAACCTCATTGCCTGATTCCTAAAACGCCTTGCTCCGAGAGCCATTCAATCTGTCTTACTTTTTCCCAGAATACCTCATCCGGTAACTCTTCAGGAAAGGGGATATGAAAAAAGAAAGTAATTAAAGCATTAAGCTTCCTTATTTCATCATGCCCTTCCCGGGTATCAATTCGAGGCGCTCCCTCTACAATGGCGAGAGGGTCGCCTTGGGGACGCTCATCAACTCAAATAGCGTATCCGTTACCGAGTAGAAAAGCTGATCATCCGTGGTTACTTCTTCCTTGCCGGTCAACAGGCAATTGGAAAGGATAATCTTTCGTGCCTTCATGGGGTCCTTGTCAATATACTTCTCCACTTGTGAGCGAGTATGTCGATCTGGACGGCAAGCAACGTATTCCTTTTCATCCCCTTCTTCGGTCTCTACAGACAATACCGATAGCTTACCACGCTTTGCCTTCCATGCCTTGCGCTGGCTCTCCGTAGAGCCTGCAATCAAAATTTCTTCTTTCTTCTCTTCCATTAGACGTTATACTTGATATCAATTGCAAACATATCAAACTGCTTTGCCAGTCCCATCTCGCCTGTGACCTCTCGGCCCTGGCTCTGGAACTTCACCCATAACTTATCCGTGATCACGTTGCCGGACTCATCGGCATAAGTTACCGTTACCTGGAAAGGCTTGATTTTGGTCAGATCCTTGTCGCCTCCCATCGCATTCTCTACCGCCACCACTTCCGACATATACAATGTCAAGGAAGCACTGTGGCTATACTTGCCCATACTGTAAGACGTCGCCTTGTCATTGCCCAATGAATAGTTCAACTGGTGCTCTCGCTCCGTGCTGTAGCTTACCTCAGAGATTTCAATGAGGTCCTTGCCCAGCAGGTTGACATTCACATCGGCACTGTCGTACGCCTTACCGTTTATCTTCGCTGTTGTGCTCATAGTGCTTTCCTAAGATTTACCGCTCCACGGATCACACCAATGTGACCGAATGGAACCACTTCAAAATCTACCAATAGCTCCTTGGGAGGTGTCAACAGGTCAGAGTTTGGATCTACCACCGTGCGGCTCTCCACAATCTCCTGGTTCGCTTCCATGCGACCCAGTGCCTGTTCCCCGATACCCTCAAAGTATTTGATGACGGTCATTGGCAACTTTCCGGTATTCGGATCGACAGGTTGCGTACTCTTCACCTTTGGCAAGAGTGCCTGTCGCAATACTCGCTTTGCCTTGTTGACGGTACGCCCCAAGCTGATTGAATGCTCATTGATATTTCCCTGTGCATCCTGCTCCACTGGCGTACAGGTATGATCATCATTCCATCGCACCCCATCCAATCCCGTATAGCGGATTGGGAAGATGTACCCTTTCAGGTCGAGGGTGTCCCATTCTGCTTCCATAGAGGCAGAAGTAACATGAGAACTTACACCCGCCGTAAGCCAATCGCCTGTCGTTGCATCCGTCAGGTTCATGGTTTCTACTTCTGCGATGTTCCCGTTTACCGGCACTTTTGCCACGCAACCCAATGCCGTACCCACTGCCGCATGCTTTTGTCCGATGCTGTCCTGTGTAGCAGCATAGTCGTAATCCTGACCGATCACGACAGAAACATGGGTAGCCTTCAAGTCCGTCAGGTCTCTTAGGTCTCCTGCCGCTGCTGCCGTACCATTGAAGGAATACCCTTCCAGCAATACGTTAATAGGGCGGAAAGTCGCCTGCGCCCAATCTGCCAGTCCTTGCGCCTTGGCAATCGCTGCTACCACCTGATCGTCCAGACCGTCCAATGCTGTAGAGACATAGCCTGCAGCAGGATTATAAGCCACTGCCATCTGGCGAATCTCACCGGCAGCATCCACGATTAGCTTTTTCGCATACTGACTGGAGACATCCTCCAGCATATCCGACAGGCTTACCGATTGATCCACCAGCATCAAAAACAGCTTAGTCCCTTCACCTGCAAAGCGGAAAAATTCCCTGATATGGTAATGTACCCTTACTGCATTGGTGCTGTCATACTCTGCATCCAATCCCAAAGCCTCAGCATCATTGACGGAATACAGCTCCACGGTCTGCAGCAAATCGATATTATCCGCAATCGCCACCCCGTGGGCAATCAAGGCAGAGGTTCTATCCAAGTCTCCCAGGATAGAAGCTCCCACTTTGCCTGAACCTATGATTACTCCCTTTGTGCTCATGACTTATCCTCCTTTTTCTCGTCCTGCTCTGCCGTTGCCTCCTCCTTTGGCTCGTCAGCCACTGCCTCCGATTTCTCAATCAGGGCAATGTGCTGCTCCTCCATTTTCACGGAGTTCAACGCCAGGTTCTTTGACGTAAAGAATTCTCCTTTCTTGTTCACGTACAGGGCATCATGGCCGTGCTTCTCCATGATATCCTGTGCCTGCTCCTTTTGCTTCTTCGTTGGTCTCATCTACTGCTTAGGCTTGAGGTGATACAATTGCACCGATATACTTACCCGTTTTCGGTACACACATAAAATAGGTACGGAAACCTACCACTGAACTTCTGCGCTCAGGATCAATCTTGGAATCACGGAAGTACATCTTCGTCTTCGCCGATCCCTGACCGTCGCCCTGCGCTTTCAAGGTCTTCGGTGCGTAGAAGAAGATAGAAGAGATTCTATCCGTTGCCCCTGGTACAGCGCCAAACGACTTCTTGGCATTTGCCGCATCGTAATACACTGGCTCGGCAAACTCATAGATCTTGAAACCGCAAAGGTTCAAGACTCTGCCAGTCTGAAGATTGTAGTACTGATCCTTGAAGGATTGATCTACCATCAACAGGTCATTTACATGGGCAGGAGACAATACCAGGATACGACCCATTGTACCGATCTTCATGTTGTCGCACTTCAGCTTCAACGTTGCCAGGTCCTGCGGTGTCAAACGGTTTCTACCCGTTCCATCATCCGCTCCAGTCGCTTCCACTACTGGCGTAAATGCACCATCGGCTGCAGGCGCCAAGGAATGCAATCCCAACGCACCGATCTTCTCACTCAAGGTATCGGCATGCTGCTGCGTCTTCTCACGGATCTTGTCGTAAGAGATGGCGTGAAGCTCATCGTCTGTCACTTCCGTGTTGGTCGTGTCCAGCTTCTTCAATACAATCGTTACGTCCGTGTCTGCAGAAGTACTGGTTGCAATCGGATACACCGTATTGTCAATCAATACCTGCGGGTCTGCGCCCAGCTCCGTAAGGTGAATCACCTTGTTGCCAACCAGTGCGGAGCGGTCCGGCACTTCACTAAGGAAAGAAGGAGTAGCACGCATTGCCTTCTCCACTTCCCTGATCCAAATTTCCTTATGTACTGCCATTCTTATTTAGCGGGTTTAGTTCCAAACTCTTTTTCGTACAGGGCTGCAAACTTCTCAAAGTTCTCCTGCTCCATAGCCTCCAGCGCCTCGGGAGCCTTTGCCTGGAAATCCTCCCAAGTCCATTGCGAGCGATCCTCACCAGCTTCCGGGGCTGAGTTCTTACCTCCTGCGCCTTGCAGCTGATCGGTGATGCTTGCCCTTACCGGCATCTTGCCAATGATGTTCTTCACTGACTCGAAACCTTCATCGGACTGTGCCAGGGTTTCATACAATGGCTTCTGCTCTGCGATGATGCGGCCATCCTTTACGGCTGCTTCCAACAAATCAGTGACCTGTTGCTTGCGTTGTGCTGTCACGGCCTCTTTCATCTCATCAAGCTGGGCGGATAGTTCCGTCACCTTTGCCTGAAGACCTGAAGTGTGCGCCACCAACTGAGAGACCATCTGGTCTTCATCCGTTGCGGTGACAGACGATACACCAAGTGCCAAAATACTTGCCTTCGTAGTGTCTTTCATCGTGTGTTCTTCGTCTTCTTCTTCCTGTAATAAACTGTTCTCAAATACAGCATCGATACTCATGTTTGCCGTCCCTAGGTTTTCCGGCAGTTGCACTTTCGAGGATGTGGAGATTACCTCTGTGATAATCCCCAGGTCTTTACATTCCTGAGCCGTGAGCCAATGGTCTTCGCCATCCATCATTTTCTTGATCTTCTCCACGGCCTCTGGAGGGATGACCTCCAGGTAGTGCTCAAACAGGCTCTCTGTTATTTTATCGAGCAGGTCTGCTGTTTTCCTAATTTGTTTTGCGTTGCCTCTTGTATAAGTGAGTGCCTCGTGAATCATCTGGTAAGTGTTACGAGGCATATACACCTCGTCACACGCCAGAATTACGATGGTCGCCATACTGGCTACTATCCCGTCCACATAAGCTATCACCTTCATATCGACGTTGCGGATCGCATTGAACATTGCCAACCCCTCCATTACGTCACCACCATTGCAATGCAGGTGCAGATGCATCTCATCATGCTCCTCCGCCAGTTGATCCAGGAACTCATTGAAGCTTCGGGCATTGTTTCTTCCCCACTCAGAGATATCTCCATAGAATCTCACTTTCACTACTCCGTTCCCTTTTGCTATGATCTTCATTCCTGGTTCATTCTGTTTTCGTTTTGACAATCGCTATGGTGGCAATAAGTACCTATCCCATCGAACCGGTGAGAACATTGCAGAAATTTGACACATGTTTGCGCCATCTCGTCACATGTTTGTAACGGGATGAGGTTTTCTATGCTCATTGCTAAAAAAAGGAAGACCATGACAGCAAGTGAGAAAAAGAAGGCGATGGCCGAGAGGCTATTTATCAATGATGGGGAAAGCACGCAGAAGATTGCCGAGTTCATGGGCGTGACGGAGCGAACCATCCAACGATGGGTAAAGGAAGGGGATTGGCAAAAGAGACGTGAGCTCCTGCTTTCTGCACCCCATAAAATCAAGGAGTACCTGGACAAGATGATCCTGGACTCCATGAAAGAGGACTCGGACTCAGGCGCACTGGCAAAGAAGGCGGACGCCATCAACAAGATGGTCAGTGCCAGGGAAAAGATGGGCGACAAGATCACGGCCAATACGGTCGTATCTGTTTTCAAGGAGTTCAATCACTTCCTGATAGAAATCGATAATCAATTTGCGGCACAGCTCACCAAGTACGAGATGCAGTTTGTGCAGCACAAGGCAGAGCTAGAGGTATAATAGGATGACGGATAAGCAATATGAGAAGCTCCTAAGGGAATTCAGGGAGCATTGTGAGCGGGTAGAGAAGACTACTGCAGTAGATTTAAATGAGACCGTAAGGGAGAAGGTCAAGCGGATCGAGTGGCTGGAAAAAGATTATGTCCGATGGTTTGAATACTATTTCCCGGACTATGCAAAAAGCCCTTGCGCCCCTTTCCACAGGAAGGCAGCCAATCTGCTTGTCAAGTACCCAGTTATACAATTGCTCCTGGAGTGGTTCCGTGGGGCGGCAAAGTCGGTGCATGTGTGTATGGGAATTCCTTTATTCCTGATGGTGAAAAAGGAATTGAAGTTCATGCTTCTGATTGGTGAAAATGAAGCCAAAGCCAAGAAGCTTCTTTCCGATATACAGGCACAGTTGCAGTTTAACCAACGCTTTGCCAATGACTACGGTAAGATGTATCAGCATGGAGATTGGGCTGATGGCAACTTTATGACCACGACGGGTGTGCATTTCTACGCCTTGGGATTGGGGCAATCCCCCCGTGGTGTTCGTAATGGATCGCAACGCCCTGACTACATCGTATGCGATGACCTGGACACAAAGGAGCGTTGTAAAAATCCTAAGCGTGTACGGGAAGCTGTGGAATGGATACAAAAGGACTTGTGGGGATGTTTTGATGAAGGGCGTGAGCGTTTCGTCATGGCAAACAACCGTATTCACAAGAACTCTATTCTTGCCAATATGGTCAAGCATCACGACCAGACAATCAAGCTTTGCAAGGAGGAAGGTTTTAAGATCACCAATTTCCATCTCAGGGTCAATGCCCTGGATAAAAATGGTGAACCAACATGGCCTGCCAAATATACCAAGGCGTACTGGAAGGAGAAGTTTACCAAGCTGGGCTATCGTGCTGCACAAGGGGAATATATGAACAACCCCATTGAGGACGGCAAGATCTTTAAAAGGGAATGGATACAATACACCAAACCTTTGTCCCTGAGGAAATATGATGCCTTGGTGATCTATGGGGACTTATCCTACAAGAAGTCGGGGGACTTCAAGGCCTTGAAGCTTTGGGGAAAGACCGGTAGGCAGCTTCACCAGTTGCACTGTTTTGTACGGCAGGCATCAAGGAAAGAGGCTGCCGAATGGCTGTATGATCTATATGAGGACCATAACCTACAGGGTGCTTCCATACATTATTATATAGAAGGCCTTTTTGCCATGGATGAATTTGTCCATGAGTTTGACGAGGTGGGTGATGATCGGGGATATTATATCCCAATAGTAGCGGACAAGGGAAGGAAAGACAACAAGTTTACCCGTATCGAGGCGATTGCTCCTTACTGGGAACGCAGGAACGTCTTTTACTCTGAAAAGTTGAAAGATACCTCGGACCATATGGCAGACCTCGACCAACTTCTTGCCTTCGAGGAAGGGAGCGGCGCTCCTGATGATGCGCCCGATGCAGACCATGGCGCCATCTCCAAGCTAAATGAATTTACCGCCAAGCAACGCTTCAAGCCGAGGCTTGGCAAGAGAAAACCTAAACGAGACATATAATGATACGATACTTGATTCCTTCCGACTACAATATGCAGCTGCAGTCCGAGATCAGGACTTTCCTGCACGGAACCTCTGACACCCGCATGCTGCAAAGTGAATCGGCGGCACTTTCCCAGGTGAAGTCTTACCTGATGGGAAGGTATGATGTAGCAAAGGTGTTCCCGAAACTATTCCTGTTTCAGGATGGGGTGAGCTACAGTGCCGAGGACTACTGCTTTTTCAAGGGAGAACTGGAAGATGACACTGCCTACAAGGTATACCGCTGCCTGCAGGATACCGCAGGTGAAACACCCTTGGATACGGACTACTGGGAAGAGGATGATCCAAGGGATTCCTTGGTGGTGATGTATTCGATTGATATTGCCTTGTACCACGCCTATTCTGCCTTTGCGATGGGAGATGTTCCCGCACATCGAAAGCAGCGTTTTGACGAGGCGATGGAATGGCTTGCCGGTGTTGCCCAGGGACAGATCGAGGCAGACCTTCCCCGGAAGGAGATCACCGAAGGAAACCCGTTTATATCCCTTCGGTACGGCTCTCACCTTCGGGAAGACCACAGGTATTAAGATACACTGTTTAAACACTGTTTAAATTCGCTCAGAATCGACGATCATATGAAAAGCAATAAATCATACCACAAAAGGAGTAGAAGCCGTCAGAAGGGAAATTACAAGGTCATTGCCGCAGGCGGGCAAAATGGCTTTGAGCGCAAGAACAACAAGTCGGTACTTGCCAAGTTACAGCAAGGTTACAGGGATCGCTCCCGCAAGGATATCCGCAAGTGGCGGGATGCCCTGCAGCAAGCCGAGTATCCTGAGCAAAGCGACCGCACCGCCTTGATCCATCTTTACGAGGAAATCAAGTTGGATACACACCTGCATGCCCAGCTGCAGCTGCGTCAGGAGTCCACCCTTTCACGCCGTTTCTACCTGTCCAGGGATGGGCAAAAAGACGAGGATGCTACGAAGCTGTTGCAACACCCTGTTATCCGAAAGTTTATGAAGCTGCTGCTCGATACCCTTTTTGATGGGGATGTGGTGCTGGAGATTGAAGGCATTGCCGACGGCATGATTACCGGCATTCAGGAGATCCCCAGGGAAAACACGGATTGCAGAAAGAAACGTATCTACCTGTCAGAAGATCGCAGGAGCTATATCGATTACAGCGAATCGGCATACAAGCCGTGGGTCATTGAGGTCAGGTCTCCTTATGGACTGGGACTCCTCAATAAGGTAGCTCCCCATATCATCTGGAAGCGCAACAGCTTGCAAGCCTGGGCGGAATACTCCGATATCTTCGGTATCCCGTTTCGCCATGCGACCACCAATAGCAAGGATGAAAAGGAGATCGACCAGATTGAGGAGATGCTGCGTGAGATGGGCAGTGCTGCCTATGGCGTGTTCCCACTCGGTACAGAGGTGAAGATCGAGGGAGGCAATACGCCAGACGCTTACCGCATCTTTGACAAGATGGTGGACCGTGCCAATTCCGAGGTCAGCAAGGCGATTAACTCCGTAACGATGCTTTCTGACAACGGCTCCAGCAAGTCCCAGTCTGAAGTGCATGAACGCATGCAAGGGCGTATCATGGCCAGTGATGGGCATTTTGTAGCGGAAATCATCAATACCCAGCTTTTACCGCTACTGGTGCAGCACGGCATTCTATCGGAGGGTTACACCTTCCAATGGGACAATACAGAGAAGCTGGGCAAGGACAAGCAATGGGAGATTGTGCAGAAGCTTCTGGAGACGCACGATATTCCGGACGAATGGATTAGCGACACCTTTAATATCCCTATTGAGGGAAGGAAGCCGGTAAATTTTAATAAGGGGACTGAGCCTGTCGCTTCTGCTCAGTCCCCGGGGATCATAGCCATGATTCAGAAGCCGGACTACCCAGCGCCTTGCTGTGGGGAGATTGAAGCCATGCAAACCAGCCGATTATTGAAAGCCCTGGAGAAAGGGATGATCGATAAGGTGGCAGGTGGTGGTGAAGCTCCTGTGTGGCAGATGGGCGCAGAGCTTGCCCGTATCCTTTTTGAAGGACTGCAGGAAGGCTGGAGTAAGCGACTGACAGCGGTAGAGAACGTGTATAATGCCATTGATCACCGTGAACTGACGGCTATGGAGATGAATATCTTTCATTTCTCTTTTGCCAAGAGCAATGCGGCACTGATGGAATTGAACAACCTTTTGGTCAATGAGGATGGCACGATCAAGACCTTGCAACAGTTCGAAGCAGAGGCAGAGCATCTTCTGGAGGAGTACAACCGTAACTGGCTGCGTACCGAGTACAACCGTGCAAGAGCCGTCGGGCAAAATGCCGCCGCCTATCATCAATTCTTTGAGAAGGAGGAAAAGGAAGCATTCCCCTATGTACAATACCAAACGGTAGGAGACAACCGGGTAAGGGAGAAACACGCCAAGCTGGACGGCATGGTCTTCCTGAAAGATGACACCAGTTGGCGCAAGTTCTTGCCGCCCAATGGGTGGGGTTGCCGTTGTGAGATTATCACCTATCTGGGAGGCACACCGCCCAAGGTTTCCAAGGGAACGGACATTATCCGGGAGCTGGGCAGTGAGGAATATGATCGCCTGAAGAAAGGAAGGTTCGATGTGAACTACGCCGATCAGCAGGAGGTGTTCTCTGCCAATGAACGCTATCTGAAGGACTGGGATATTGCCAAGAGTGTCAAGGGAGTGGACGCCAGTACGCTAAGGCTAAAGCCCTATGCTGACCTGAGAAAGAAGCGTAAAAACATCCCGTGGGATACTGCTGTCACGGAAAAGAATGCCCTTGACCTATTCAAGGAAGGTAAGGATATGAAGGAAATGCCTTTCAAGGATTACCAGGGAAGGGTGATCAAGCTGACCAAAAAAGCCTTTGAAGCACATATGGACCCAAAGGGAAAAGACAGCAAGAAGTATTTCAAGGAGCCACAAAAACGGCATCAACTGTTTTCGCTCATCCCTGAGGTACTGTCAAAACCCGATGAGCTTTGGGTACAGCCCTATAATAAAGGTGTGCTGTTCAACTACCGCTACCTGAAGCTTTACCAGGATACGGTGATGGTGGTGGAGGTGAAGTATGATGAGAAAAAGGGCTTGTCGATTGGAACCTGGTATCCAGCCTATAGCCAGCAACGCAGCATTGATAAGGAAATCAGGGTCGGTATTCCTTTGCTGTCGGCAAAAAAATAAGGTCTCCAGAAGGAGACCCTAAGCGGGTCCAGTTGCCCGTCCTCGGGTTAATCTATCCTCAGGGGATAGCCGCACCGGTATTCCTGGCGTCACGTACCGCTAAGTGTTGCGCCATTATTGCCGGACTGTAGCAACCATATAAAGATACGAAATTCACTGTAAAAAGATGCATTATGTCAAAGAACAGGGTACAGGTCATCCTTGAACTGAAAGACCGATTGAGTAGCGGCCTGAAGAAGGCACGCTCTGCCGTGGGTGACACCGTAGGCAAGGTAAAGGGCAAGCTTGCCGACCTGAAGGAGAGCCACCAGAAGGCATTTGGTGCGATGAAAGACCAAATACCGGGCTTTGCCTCCGCCATTGAACTGCTCTCCAATCCGTATGCCCTTGCAGCGGCTGCCGCCGTCGCCTTGGGGCTGGCTGTGTTTAAGCTGGGATCACACCTCTCTGACCTGAGCAAGGAGGTCAAGAAGGTACAAATGGATGTACGGGCCACCATGGGCCTTACCGGGGATGCACTCAAGGAGGCGACCGCCAACGTGCAAGCCCTGGAGAACAGGTATGAGGTAGGCCGCCGGGAGATTATCGATGCCGGCAATGCCATGGTCAGGGAACTGGGGGTATCCCATAAGGAAGCATTTAACCTGATTGAAAATGCCATGATCGCTACCAATGGCGCACTCGACATTGACCAGGTGAAAGAGTATTCCGTGCAAATGAAAGCCGTTGGACTGAATGCAGACCAAACCATGGGGCTGCTCACCAAGGCATTCAAGGAAGGGGTATACCAGGACAAGGCGATTGACTCCCTGAAAGAGGCGAATATCCGACTGCAGGAAATGCCCAAGGCTACGGCTGAGGCGGTCACGGGACTGGGCCTGAATGTTGCCAAGCTGCAAACCGGACTGAAGACCGGTACACTATCCACCATGGATGCGGTGCGTATGGTTTCCGAGCAACTGGGCAAGGTGGACAAGCAGGTACAGCAAACCGCCATAGCGAACATATTTGGAGCAGCAGGCGAAGACGCCGGGAAAACGTGGCTTCTGGGACTCTCCAAGGCAGAACTGAGCATGAGTAATATGGTGGACCTGCAGGACCCTTATATCAAGAAGCAGAAGGAACGGTTGGGACTTGAAAAGCAGCTCTCCCTGAAGGTGCAGGCGTTTTCCGATGATGTCAACGGGCTAACCTCCTACTTTGAGGTACTGGGAATGAAAGCCAAGATCGTGTTTTATGATACGGTGGGAAAGGCGATCACCTACATCAAGGAGAACCTTTTTTGGGTGTGGGATATTCTCAAAACCAACCTTATGCCCGCTTTTATAGCGATTAAGGTCGTACTTGCAGGTCTTAAATACACCTGGGACGGCATCCTGAATGCAATTACCCTGGTAAGCTCTGCCGTGATTGGCTTGCGCAGGCTCTTTGGCTGGCTTGGCAAGAAGGTCACAGAGTTTTTCCACTGGGTGTATGAGGTAACGGGCGCACGCTCATTCCTGCACGACCTGTTCGGGTTGGATGAGAAAGACTCCATTAGCAATACGATCAAGGAGTTGTTTGACGAGGTGACGATACGCTTTGAAGCGCTTTCCAAGGTGGCGCAAACTGCCTTCAAGGGGATCAACCATGCCTTGAGGGGGGATTTTTCAGAGGCAAAACAGTCCTACAATAGCATCAAGTCACAACTGTCGGACATCTTCTCCGAGGGCTATGTGCAGCGCCGAAAGGCTGCCATGGGCGTACAGGAGGAGATCAAGAAGCCTGCAGCGGCAGTGACCACCAAGACGGCACAGTACCTATCTACCGGCACACTGCCTGCAGGAGATGGCAGTACTACCTCCTCCAGTACCTCGATTGGTCAGGGAGCCAAGGCGGCAAGGAACATCATTATCAATGCCGATATGAAGCAGACGGGTGATATCAACCTTTATCAGGATGCCAGCCAAGGCAGAACTGCCGAGGACTTTATGAGCGAATGGCAGGACATGATAGCACGTACCCTTAACGATTACACAAGAGCTTACGGATAATGGATATCAAAGGAATACAGGGAGTCTTGAACTCCCTAAACAATATGGATAAGGTGGCTCGTCAGGTTCCTACGATTGTAGGGCAGACGGCCACCAACTTCTACAAGGAGCGTTTCCGACACCAAAACTGGGTGGATACCGGCACAGAGCCATGGAAACCCCGCAAGCAAAACACCTGGACAAAACAGAATAACCGGGGCAAGGCAATCCTGGTACAGTCCGGTGCATTGAAGCGGTCGATACGGGTGATCAGCAAGAGCAGTAAGCGGGTGGTGGTAGGATCGGTCAATATCCCTTATGCCGAGGTGCATAATGAGGGGTATCGTGGACCCGTAAAGCAGCGGGTAAAGTCCTTCAGGAGAAAGGCACATACCCGAACCCTTTCCAATGGGGAAGTAAGGGGCTTCTTACCCCAGCAGGTAAAAGCGCACTCCAGAACCTTGCATGTCAACATTCCCAAACGTCAATATATGGGAGGCAGTAAAGTATTGGACCGACGTATCGAGCGCATGATTATTCACAGAATCATTAAAGCAAGCAAATAATGTTACCCATTTTCACAGCGATTAAAGAGCGTTTAAACAGTGTTTCCGCAAAGTTTAACGCCGCAGGGTTTCCTGCAGTAAAACATGTAGACCTGGACAAGGGACAGTACCTGCAGCCGGAACTGCATGAGATCTTCCCGTTGCCCGCCGTCTTTTACAGCTCTACGGTAGACTGGAGCACCACCCCCGGCAATGTGCAGAAAGGAACGGCTATCATAGAAACCGTCATCGTCCTGCAGAGTAGTGCCAGCGCCGCCTATGGGAGCAGCACCCTGCAGGAAGCGGAAAAGGTACTTGCCTATCATAGCCAGGTACACAAATATTTACAGGGGCTAAAAGGTGTTTGTTTCACATCATTGAAACGCCTTAGAAGTGGAGACGTACCGGTAGCTGCAGGATTCTATGCCTATGCCACGACATACCAATGTGAAGTAACTGACAGCAGCACTCATCTATTAAGTGATTATGTGGAGGAGACTATGGATGATGTAGTCGTTACCCGTAAGCCCCTAGAACCTTACGCCCCCAAAGAAGAGACAGGTTTTATCGTGGATGATGTGGGATAAATGAGGAAATATGGCTAATTTTAGGTACTAAAACCCCTTTTTCATATGAATGCACTATCAAGTAGAACAATCAATTACCAACTGAGATACCATGCCATACAGGAACAGTTTTACCACAAGTACAATATCGAGCGCAAGCGTATTGATGATGTATTTGAGGAACTGGAGCAGGAGTTTTATATCAAGGAGCGTTCGATCAAGCGTATCCTGTCACTGAAGCTGATCAGCAAGGAGCAGCTCAGTAATGCCCAAAGACGTCGCTTTTTGAAACATGCTTAAAACTACTTATACTTGTATATGGCATATATGATCAAATCTCCGCAGAACAAGAAGCCTGCCGCCCCTAAAAAGCCGCAGGCTTCCTTGTCTTTACACTTGCAGACTTCCCCCCTGCATGTGGCGCTCCTCGATGGCAACCTCACCCAGGTCATCGAAATGCAGTACGAACTCAAGCTAATAGAAGCTAAGCAAGGCGTGTCCATTGCCAAGATCCGAAAGGAAGACCCGGCAATCTCCAAGGCACTTTTGCACAAGGCACTGGAGTCCGTACTGAATGCATACAATATCAAGAACAAGCCCGACACCCCTGAACATTATCTTGATATCATCTATATGATACAGTCCAAGTATTATTATATGAGTATAGAAGAGGTGCTGTACTGCTTTCGCAATGTAAAGCAGGGCAAGTATGGCAAGCTCTACAACCGCATAGGACTGGATACGGTATCGGAATGGCTGGAGCGGTACGATGTAGAAGAACGCACACCCCACTCGGTTACTTCCCAGGTGAATACCAATAATGAGCATAAAAGTGGCTTTAAGCCGCTGGAAGGTGAGATGATAGACATCTACCGGCAGTTTAAGTCTGGTAAGTCTGCCTACCATGTTTCGGAGGAGAGTCGAAAGAAGAAGAGTAACCAGGAAGAGCAATACCGCCGTTATCGACAGCAGTATATGGTCAAGAAGATTCAGGAACAATCATAAGCCCCCTATATGGAGGGCTTTTTTATAGACACCTTATAAAAGAATACAAAACATGAATAACGATAAGCTAATATTTATATCCTCCTTATTTGCCGCCGTGAGTGATCTGTATGATGACTTTGTGCAATACTCAAAGAGCCTTGACAAGTCCTATGAGTTCTGGACCGATAAAGAATGTGGTGGATTGGAATACCGTGGAAATGTTTTGGCAATGGAAGCTTCCTATTCGTATTGCAGTATGCACGTACCTATTAATACGGTCAGGAAAGTGAAAAGGACGCCAGCAAACGCCCAGTATAAGATGAGCGTTACCTTTTATCTTGAGGATGACTTATTGAACAGCAAAAGGAGGGTAGTATCCATCGCTGTCAATTCCAATATCACCTACAAGCAAGTATTCAATAGGGTGATCAAGGCTGTTGATAAAATTGAGGACTTTATCGCCGTAGAAAGCGTAAGAGGAATAGATCTCAATGATCTCTTGAAATAAAGAAAGCCCCTTACCAAGTTAGGTAAGGGGCTTTTTATTAATCTTCTACATCATCTTCCTCAACAATCCACTCATACGTGCCGTCTTTCAGCTTTCTATAATCCTTCCTGCAATTAGGGTGTATTTCAAAAAAGAGCTCGTAACTTTCTTCTTCTTTACCCCTCAGATCAATTTGTTTGACCTCCTCTCCATTCTTGTAAGCATAGATTCCTGAGTACTCACCAGGGCATTCATCCACATACTTGACCTCGAACTCAACTTCTGGATACATTTTTGAAAGTTGGGCTATCACCTTGTAGGGGCTAATCCAGGCGGTTTCGAAATAGATAGCATTGTCCTGCCCATCTACAAGATACTGGTTGTAAGCATTCCACTTTGTTCCCCAATGTTCTTTTGACCACTCATACCAAGATGCATGCCCATACTTTTCTTGGTTGGATTGTCTAGTTAGGGCAATCTCCACATACTTCTTTCTACTTTGCTCATCCATATCAGTAAGCACCCTTTGTGTTACTAAAATGAGTTTTAAACTCAATTGATCATTTCCAAAAAGTACATCTTGAATATTCATTGAGTAAGACTCCTCATCTATAAATAGTGACTCAGGCATTCTGATAATCTTATTGAAATCAATGATACCTTGTTCACCATTGATCGCTTCCAGTACTTCAGACAGTTGATCGTCTGTTCCTTTTATCTCTAATCTATTTGTGATATTGTTTGGCATTTGTTTCAGGTTTATGAATTGTACGATCTTATTTTAAGGCTTTCTGAAGAGTTGGCACCTACCGGCTTCTGCACCTGCTCCTTAACCCCTTCCCGGTATCCGTCACCCTCGGCTCTGTGGTTCCTCTTGATTTTTCGAGGGTTGAAGTGGTCAAACTCTTTTTGTCTGATATAGACCTCAAGAGGATCAACTTCTACCAATCCGGTTTCCTCTGCAGAGTGTACCACCCGCTTAGGAATAAGGTGATGGATGTTTTGGTAAACTCCCGTTACCCAACCCAGTGCAAAGCTGTCTTTCATGGCTGTTTTACGTGCTCTTTTTGCCTTACTATTGCTCTTATAATCATTTCGGGCTTTGGTCAACTTCTTATACAGCACATCAAAGGTATAGCAGCAAATCGAGTAGTACGGGTCTTTGCCGTAAAAGACGGGATAGACATGGTAAATAGGCTTGTCATCATATAGCCCGTACTGAATCTTCGTTTGCCAGTATACTCCGCACTGGAAAAGCTGGGCGATCATATTGGCAAGATGTACCGAATACTGGTTGGGCTTTCTGGACTTCATGCCCTTCTCGGTAATCTGCTCCTCTATATCCAGCACCTGCAGGTCATCCATCTGTATGCCATGCTTATCCATTAGCTCCCTGCAGCGTTGGAGTGCCAGTGCTGCCTCATGCTGCTCCGTGCTCTTGGAGAGGGCGAGCAGCTTCTTGATCTTACCGATTACGGGGTTATTAGGCTTCTTCTTCATAATAGCAGATATAGTATTTGAGTCCTTTTTCATGATCATAACCATGCTCCAGGTTATGCTGGTTGCCGTTGACGGTAATCTTGATCTTGTTGCCATCAAGCTTTATTTCTGACTTGAAATCCTTGATAGAGCGTTTTACCGCTGTGGGATTGATCGTGAATTCCGGTTTCAGCATCACCTCGTAGGTTTCCTCAAAACTCTCCATGCCGTCCATCCATGCGCTGATCACTGCCGGCTCCTCCAGTACCTCATGCTCAAACTCTATGGCATTGAAATATTCCCTTTCCCCAAAATACTTTATGATGCGTTTCTGCAGATCGATCTGGTCGCATCGGTCTACCCCGTGATCCTCATTGAAGATGTCCTCAATAAAGCGTTGGCTAAATTTTAGGTGAAGCTCCGTGTAGTAGTAGCTATCTTCACGGGGTCTTAGTTTCAGGAAAGCTTCCTTGAAGTACAAAGCCTCTATGGCCTTTCTAGTTTCTTCCTTTACTACGATCTTATAGCCCTTTTCCTTCTCTGCCTTGATAATCAGACAGCCCTTATCCAGTCGCTTGATTGGTGCTCCTGTGGCATTCGTCACACTAAAGGAGTCAGACACATGCTTTGTCTGTAGTACGACTTCCTTCTTTTCGGTCTTGAATAACCCGATTGCATCCACTACGCCCCCGTCAACAATACAGTCTTTCAGGTAAGCTACATAAAGGTCTCCTCCCTTGATTCTGGGGTGCGTCTGGCTTCTGTACAGGTGTTTTGCCACTTCCTGGGACTGTACCTGAAAACGTTCTTCCGTGTTCTCAAAAATGCTTTCGCATAGCTGGTACATCTCGTTGTACGTGAAATTCTTACCACCGTCTCCATCGGAGAAATGGTACTTCTTTCCATCCTTGAAAGGCTTTAAAAGATACGACAGAAGGTATTTCTCATCTTCTGTCCCTACAAAGATCTCTTGCTCTGATAGGATCAACTTCTCTTCGTTGATTTTACTACCTACCTGGTGCATGGTGATCTTTTCTAACTTAACGTTACTTAGGTCGATCATTTTAAACAGTAATTAAAGGGTGATTAAATTAATAATGCTGCATGACTATTTACAGCTGCTTTTATTGCCGCATAATGCTGTTGCGTTGGAAAGTCCCATTCATCATGATTCCATCCGAATACAACCTTATACCTTTTATCAGATAATATTTGATAGACTCTCCAATCATCAGATATGTGGGCAATTGCTTTCAGTTCAAATTCGTGAAACTCTAATGGGTACTTCTCCATCAAAGCATCAATACATTTAAACCACATTTCCACTAGAGATAAATCAACTTCTTCTTCATCTGAGAAGCTTACCACTCCATTTGATTCCAAATGCTCTATACCTCTGTACATAAGGATATCATCTTGCAATAGACTTAAAAAATGAACAGGTTGAGATTCCCAGGCACTGAACAAGTCTTTAACTTCCAGTCCTGCTATATCCTTGAGTGTTACATTTTTCACCCCTTCAAAGTGGTAAACGTGACCACAGTGGTCTCCTGTTACTATAAGCCTGTTTCGCTCCAATATCCACTTCTGGCTGTCTGTGAAATGACTTTCTGGATTCTCTCCTGAAAATTGATACACCTTAATTTCAGGTGTTTGAATCAAGATTTCCAGATTAAAATTGCTGTACTGCTGTATCAGGTATTCCATACTTGTTCTCATAAAGCGTAAGAGTAAAAAAGGGTATAAAATAAGCCTCCCCGAGCAATCGAGGAGGCCGTATAAACTTAGGATGCTTGCCCGAATATCTGGGGCATCACCTTGATCGCTTCCTCAATAGTGCCATAAATGCAAGATTCTGACACGTATCTGGTTTCTGGGCCATGGCAGTATCCTACCGTGTAGCCCAATTCTGCCTGTTGGTCTTCATCAGCCGCTTCAAAGAGCGAAATGTTGTTGATTTCCCCTTTGAAAACCATATCAGCTACGACTACGAATACTTTTTGTCCAATGAAAAACTTGTTTTTAATCATCGCTTAAACTCTTTATTAGGTATGGTATTAAAAAAACTTGCGGAGCTTGTCCAGGTGCTCCAAGAACTCTTGTCGGATTTCCGGTTCCAGATCGTTAGACTTTAGAAGGGTATGGTACAGGTCCATGACAATATCCTTCGGTATCGGCACTTGCTCAGTATCCTGTACGAAGCGGTACTGCTCCAGCCATTTCTTTACTCTCTTGGATTGTGGCGAGTTGACAATCTGTGAAATCTTGATTGCCCCGTTCCTGGTCCAAAGGGTTGCCTGCTGAAAGCCTTGCTCCGTAGGGATGCGGGTCTGTGTCCAGTCTTCTCCCTCAAAGATCTTGTCCTGGTTGCGGTGCTTGATCGTGCGTACCATCGGTTTCTTGATGTCCAGTACCCTTGCCAGTTCCTTGTTTGAGATCAGGAAATGTTCCTCCTCAGAATCCCCTTGAAAAAATGTGATGTTTAAACCCTCACTGATTTTTAATGTTAGCTCTTTCATTTTTAATTAATTGTTTACGATAAATAGTATTGGGAATTACCCTTTTGACGCTTTGGAGATGCCCAATGTCACCAAGACACTGTCCAGCTCCTTGTTGACTTTCGCTCTCTCGATATTGTCACGCATCATTTCGAATTGATTCACCAATCCTACCAATTCCCCGGTATTGCGATAGGCATTGAAGGCCTTGCGCAGGTAGGAATACTTCTTGAACCAGCCGTTCAGCTTGGGCCAGTTCACTTGCTCCTGCCGCTCATCCTTCGCAAACCCTATCTCCAGTGCTATACGTATGCATTTGGCTCTCATCTTACGCTCGCTCTTTCCCCAGGTGTTTGCCTGATTCTGCATCGTTTTCAGCATTTGCCATGCCTGCTCCTCAGGCAACTCCCTCTTGCTGGTAGTCTCTTCTCCCGAATACTGCCAGATCAAGTCTTCCTGTGCTTCCTTGTCTAGCCCCAAGCTTTTGCTCAGGGCCATGAAAGTTTTGATCTGTCCGGTGGTCATGAGATGTCCTCTTCTTTCACTTCGATAAAGAATGCCTCATCCTGCTTGATCTCCAGTCCGTAGACGGCAATGTCCTCCTGAATCTTTGCCGGATTGTCTCGGTAGCCCTCCAGGATTGCTGACTTGTTCAGCTTGACTTCCCTGGAGAAATAGGCGGCATCATCGTGGCTGACGATACTCTCGAGTGCCTTCTTCATGGTCCATGCCTTGCCGTCATCATCCTTGCGACCCCTGATGACCGATACTTTTGGGGGATGGGTACGGAACCCTACAGCCGCATGCGCCCAGCTCTCAGTCCTTACCAAGTCGAAGTTGTGTTTGTTTGCCTCTGCCCATACCTGTACTACTTTTCCAGATGCATCCATTGCTGCCTTCAGCTGGGTAAAGCGAGGGGAGTACTCCTCACGGATCGCCGCCAGTCGCTGCTCCATTTCTGCCTCTTGTGCTTTCAATTCGTAATATGCCTCTGCATATTTCTGATGCTGTGCAACAGCCTCCTCTTTAGAGGGCAATGCCGAAACGGTATTTGTTGCTCTTCGTTTCACCATAATCGTTTTTAAGTTAAGTATTAATAAAATAAACTATCGAATATATTGAGGATACAGAGAGTTGAGCAGGTGGCCGTCCATCGGCTCCCCCGTCTCCTTGCTGTATTTCAATGCTCCTTTGACTACTCGGGAAAGGCTGCCAAAATTGCGTGTATTCTTGAACAACCAGTTCTTCACGCTATTGACCGTGATGCCTAATCCTCTGCATACCATAGACACATCTTCCAGTGTCATGTCATTCATGAAGGTCCATGTTCCCTCGAAACGGCGTTCGATCTGTGGGAAATGCTTCTTCATGCGTCCTGCCTTGCGGGTGATATCCTGCTGGATATTCATGCCTGCCAGTACAATACCGGCACGGTGCTCCAAGTCATCGTAGATCGCCTTCAGTGCTCCCCAGGAACCGTCCCTCAGGTTTTCTGCCTCGTCGATAATGATCAGGGGCTTATCCATGTTCATCACCTTGCGGCAAATCTCCCGACGCAGCTTGTAACGGCTTCCCCCCACCGATACGCCTACCTTTCTGCCCAGCTCCTCGATCACATCCTTTACGGACATATCATCCGTCACCTTGATATAGTAGGTCTCGTTGGGGTTCTTTCTCACGTAGCTCTCCAGACTGTAGGTCTTTCCTGCTCCCGTGTACCCGTCAATGCCACGAGGTTCCCTGTACTCCCTGGCTTCCATGCACGCCAGGCGGATTGCCTTGTAGTTTTCCGTGTCAAAATGCTGCCAGTAGCTTTGCTGAATCTCATAGCCTACCGCAAGGGCAAGCTTGTTGAAAGTAGCATCTTTTATAGCCACTGCCTTTCCTCCTGAGTTTGGAAAGCTGTTCCACTCACCTTTCAAGATATAGGTGATGTAGGCTGACGATACCCCAGCACTTTTGCTTAGGGCATTTTGCGAGACGTTCTTTTGGTCCATGTAGTCACGGATTGCCTCGCTGATCTCAAATTTCTGCTTCTCAGAAATCGTGTTCATAGTATTCAAGCGTTTTAAAAGGTTTGTAATTGGTTTTTCCCAGAGCCATCCAAGAATCACCTTTCCTCTTTACGCCTTGAGATATTGAGCTGTGACAGGGAGGGGGATCGAACCCCTCAGTATCCTCATGCCTGTCGTAATGGGCAGGCCGGCGGCATCGCCCCCGGCTTGCACCAGCAAAAGGGTGTGCCGTCTAATCGAGATCGACCTGGTCGCCTCGATCCAGCATCTGCAGCTTCCGCTCTCGTATTGACCGCTGCCTGTCGGCAAGGCGGTCCCGATCGTCCTGAGCCATAGGAGCGTCGGGGATGCGAACACCAGCCACCCGCTGGCTATCTTCAAACATCCTGGAGAGGGCGGCTGCCTCGGCACTCTGCTGATACTCTTTGTGCTTTCTTCTGCCCCGTGTAAATGGAAGGGTCACTTCCCCAAGGTCTATTTCTTGCTCAAACAGTTCCTGTATTTCTGCATTCTCTTCCTCTACCTGCTTGCGCATATCGTCCCTGCGCTTGATCTGCTTGCCAAGGCTCTCCTTGGTTTCTTCCGTCTGCTCTGCCCATCCCTTTGCCGTTTTGCCTTTCTCCTCAAAGTCCTCGATGAAACGATCATAGTCGGGATTGTCTGGGTGCTTGGGATCGTAGTTGTAGACCTGTATGTATTCCGGGCAATCATCATCATAGTAGAGCACTACCTTACCCTTGTTTCGGTCATCGATGTACTTGGCCATCTCGTAAAAGTTGTCTGCCGCATACAAACGCTGCTTACCGTCCACCGTAAAACTGATTTCTCCACGGTTGACCTTAACGGGCTTGGAACGGAGTCTGTTGGCACGTAACGCCATTTCCTGATCGACCTGTTCACAGAGGGGGTTGATATCTTCATGGAATGCCTGCATGCGGCTTCTTCCACAGTCCAACACCTCACTATTATAGGCTTCGATCTCCTCAATTACTGCCCTGATCACCTCCTCACGGGTCATCAAATTGTCCTCCTTTGGGAAGTAGTCCGGGTTGGGACGTAGCGTCCCCTGACTGGTGATATTCTCACCGACCCATCCCTCGTAAGACGAAAAACGCTGCTCGATAATACGCACCATTCCCTCTGCAGGGTTCTGCTGTGAGTTACCCACCTTGATAGGGGAGTCTTTCTCAAAAACCACCTCTACCAGTTGTCTTGTCAGGTGATTATTGAAGGCAGAACCGTTGTCACGGATCAGCTCCAGTCCCCTATGGTAGCCAGAAACCTTCCATGCCATTTTAACGGCACGGCGTGCAGCATCCCCTGTTTCCGTATCCGAGATATGAAAACCGATCACGGCTGAAGTATGGTGATCCGAAAGAAAAACCATGTTGAGTCTTTTACGGGTAACGCAACGTCCCCGCTCATTGTAGAATTTATAGTAGATGCCCAGTACGCCACCATCCATAGACACGATGGACAAGGATTTCTTGGAGCGCAGAGCGGAAATGTACGGGCTATAGTGGTCATTGAATGCCTTATAGCCTTCTCGCTCACGGGCAGTAAGTATGCGTGTAGAAAGGCGGTTCAAGAAGCCTTTCATGGTGGTGAATCCACGGGGCGACATCTTGCGATCCTCGCAGATGGACTCATATATACTGTATACCGTTTCCTTTGTGTATTTGGCAGAACGACCATAATTCTCCCACAACCCTATCCAGATGATCTCATGCTCTGTCATGCCTACCTGCCCAATGACCGTACCCTTGCGGTGGCGGTTCTTGTACTGCCCGTGCACCAGGAGCATGCGGCGGTCGCTCTCCTTGGTCTCCATAAACTGGGAGAACTTGCGGGCGAAAGCACGGGGGTTGGAGATGTCCAGCCCGGTAAATGCCTGTGGATTGCTATCTTTTGCCTGTTGTATCATCGCAATAATTGCCTTGCGGAAATCGGTTATATTATTAATTGCCTGAAAAGTATCAGCTACCTTTTGCTTGTCGGTAAAGTCTGCACACATTTTCAATAATGTGTAAGACCTTCCCATCTCAACCGCCTTGCGGTCGGTAATGCCTTTGTATTCCTGCTGCAGTGCCTTGTAGAAGTTCATGTCTTCATACGTGCTGTAGGACTTGAGCAGTTCCTGAAGCTTCGCCTCGTCATAGGCCCTTTGTGCTTCTTCCTGTTCTTTTAGCAGCCTTTGTGCCTCCAGCTCCTGCCATGCTTGCCAGTCGCTGATCAGCTGCTGCTCCTCGGGAAGCTTGTATTTTTTAGCCGTTCTTCCCGGAATGCTTTTGTAAAGTATTTCCTTCTTTCTCTTGTCCTGGAGAGAGGGACGGTTTACCCATGTTTTTATGATACCTTGTCGGTTTCTACTACATCCGGAATTGATACTTTGAAATGGAACCTTAATATTTTCAAGGTAATTCCAACTCACCCAAAGCCCTTCCTCGTCCAGTATAAAATTATTGTATTCTTCCATACCCTTTTGCTTTTGTGGTTTCTCACTGGCGGAAGCGGTTTGGGTGGCTCTGTCTTCCTGATACGCAGTGGAGAAATCCGTTTTGAATAATTGCTCAAAATCTCAAGCGCAAAAGTTAAGGTGCTTCCTTAGCTTTTAGCTGGCCGTCAGTAACTCTTCTACTGACAGGTCAATGTTTTGTTGTCTCTTCTTGGCGATTGCTGAGGCACATTCCAAGATCAGGCGGTTTGGGTAGCCACCGTTTAGTGTGCGGTATACAGTGCTTCTGGATACTCCTGTGATTTGGGCGATGATTTTCTTATCGCCTCTTTTTAGGTGTTTTGTGATACTTTTTAGTTCCATTGTCTTATTTTTATGATTCATAAAGTTTTACTGAAATACTTTGTGTGTCTTTATGTATCACAATAATGAAGATAAATATCCAAACTTCAAAATAAACGTGGATAATTATCTATAATTTTTTTCATAATGTTTATCGAAAGACTATCTCAGTTTATTGAAAATGAAGGTATTAGTATAAGATCTTTTGAAAAAGAAATTAATGCTAGTAGCGGAATGATAAGCAAAGCTATTAGACAAAAGTCTGGAATACACAGTAAATGGCTTGAAGAAATCGTGGATAAATATCCACAACTAAATCCTACTTGGTTATTAACTGGTAAGGGAAGTATGCTATTGGAAAATGAGCGTAAAGAAGTTAAAACCATTAATGACCCTCACGAAAATGATGTATTAGTGCCCGTCTATAATATAGAAGCCTCTGCAGGAATTGGCTTTTTAAATGGCAGTGAGTATATCATGGATCAAATCAAGATTCCTTTTGCTGAGAAAGGAGATGTTGCTATTTCCATTAATGGGGATAGTATGTATCCCGTGATTGACGATGGAGATCTGGCAGTTATCCGACAGTTTCCATTCCATGATTATGTGATGTATGGGAATATCTATGTGATTGTAACCGATGAGGCTTCTTTCTGTAAGGTTATTAAGAAGAGTGATAACCCAGAGACACTATTGATGAGAAGTCTAAACAAGGAATACGAAGACTTTGAAATCCCAATAAGGCTTATTCGATATGTATATCTGGTGGTGGGGGTAGTGCGTATGAAGAAGTTTATCTAATGCACAACTAATTTTAGTGAATTATGCACAACTAATTTTTACGAACCTTCGTTTTTTGTATCAATAGACAGGTCGGTGCAAATATTTTGGTTGTGCATTCTGTATTATTGATAATAAATAACCTAAAAGCCGTTACACAAACCCCATCGATCGCCACTATACTTCTCTAGAATCAACAGCTATGCAACGGGCTTCTGCCAGGGTAAATTATGATAACCTATTTTTGGCAATCTTTGATAACCTAATCGCTGGATATCTTCATTATTAATACAAGAGAGCTTATTCCGTAAAAAAGCTTAGGTTATCATTAGCTGATGCACGACTAATTCTGGACAATTATGTACGACTAATTTTTTCAGACCTTTGATTCTGGTATCGGTAGGGGTGTTGGGTGGGATATTTTAGTCGTGCATACAGCAGGGCAAATAAAAAGCCACCCAGGGGGCGGCCTCTTACAATTAGTTATGTCACTAACTAAATACGTAAACAATTATAATTCGCTTCACTACATAAATATAGCAGTGGGGAAAATTTTCCTATATATATAAGGTGTGGGTACTACAGGATCTCCATCTCTCCAGGCTTTACGTCAGAGGTTCTGATGATCTTCATGCCCATATACTTGCGTATTACGCCCATAGAAGAGGTAAAGGCATAGTCATGCGCTCCTTGTATGGCTTTAAAGTCCTGGTAGTTGATGAGCAGTCTGGTTGGGGGCTGTCCTCTGTGCTCCTGCTTCCATTCGTGGTATAGCTGGACAATCTTGTTACTTACTTCCTCGTAGTTGCTCTGAGGGTATTCTGTGGTATGAGAATGATCGATCATACGAAAACTGTTTAAAAGGTTCTTAAAAGCCTTAATATATGCATTTAAACACCCTTTAAACGACAAAATCCGACAAAACCAACCGAAAAACGACAGAAATACGACGCCATCCGACACGATACGACAAGCGGCACATTTTGAAATAAAATTAGGTGTACATTCTTTTTGGAAGGAAAACAGCTCTCTTGCTATCGTGAGCCAACATTTTTAGTACCTTTACCTCCATGAACCAACTACACCTATATGTCACAATTTATACTACCCCCCTTATATTCATCAAATATCAATTTGAGATAACTCATTTTTTTATAGGTAGAACCTATCGCGCTTTTACCTGCTCACCGCTTTATCTGTCCCTGTAATCATCAAGGAATAATCCTGTGGGCTTTTTTCCATAGCTGGAGATGGAGTATTCTTTTTCATTGCATTAATCGAATAAACGGCAGCGATAACCAATAACAAGAGTATGAGCTTGGATGTGTTATTCATGTTGGAAGTATACTTTTTCTATAAGCCTTATTTTTTAGTAACTGAGCTTTCGCTCAGTTAATCTTTGGATAAAACATAATTATCCTGAGGAGAGTACTCAAG
>NZ_BAABJX010000015.1:0-74652 GCF_039543525.1 Algivirga pacifica | reverse complement strand
ACTTCCGTGCAACAACGTTTTCAGAGGCATGGAAAAGCCAATCAGTTAATTCATGACACTACCTAATTATTGAAAATTAATCATTGATCATTGAAAATTAATAAAAATCGATTTCCATTGTTTCTAGTGTTAGTACAGAAAGGTTGCCATAACCTATTCCTCTGTCCTTAAAGCAGCCATTGTCGATACAGATTCTATTTTCACTTTCATCTTCTAATAGTTCCAGTATATGCTTCTTGACCATGGGCGTATGTCCATGTACCACCACTTTATCTTGTATCCAAGGAACATCTTCGTACCATCCTCTTTCCCACATCATTGCTTCCTCATCCTGCATAGGGTCATCTAGCTCCAAGTTCAATCCTGCGTGCACAAAAAGAAACTTACCTTTGCGATAGTGTGTTTTCAATCCCTTAAAAAAGGATTGGTATTTCTCTGGCAATTTCTCAGAACGATTGACCTGAAAACTTTCAGCCACTTCCAGCGACATGTTTCTTACCCCCAATAGTCCCATAAAAGAAGGCTGCATGCTTTCCAGTAGCATATCTTCATGATTCCCTTTCAAGCAAGTTACCTGATATCCTTTTTCCTGCAATGAGAAAATCGTATCAATAACTCCCTTACTGTCCGGACCTCTATCGATATAATCTCCCAATAGAATAAGTTCATCTTTTTTCTCTAACTGTATATGTTCCAAAGCATTTTGGAATAAAGACAAATGGCCGTGAATATCGGAGATTACGTAAGTACTCATGATGTTTTCTTTTCGAATGACTAAAGTTCAATGATTCACAAGCTTCACACATAAAAAACTTGACGATGCCAATCATTATATGAAATAACCAAGGTATCCATATTTCATATGAAAAGCTGTATCAGTCTATAAAAACATGAAACAAACCCTCTCCTTTTTCACTTTATATAGATAGAACCCAACTACCTAGCTATGAAGACAGCACATTATGACATTATCCTTACCGGAGGGGGATGTGCCGCTTACAGCTTCCTGAACGAACTCATTGCATCAAGGCAACTTCCTCGATTCAAGGTATTAGTCCTAGAAGCAGAGGCTACCTTTGCCATGAATAAAACCTGGTGTTTCTGGAGCAAAGAGCGATCACCACTGGTATCACATCAGTGGCAGCATATGTCTTTTTGTTCCCCTAAGCGACAAAGCAGTAGATCTATTGCGCCTTATTATTATCATATGGTCAGTAGCGAATACTTCTTTCGATACAGTTATCAGAAAGCCAAGGCCTTTCCATCCAATATCTTTTTCTTACAAGATAAAGTAGTGGATATACATCGTACAGTCGATGGAGTCTCTGTCACCACAAGCAACCACCACTTTACCGCTTCATGGGTCCTGAATAGTATTCCGACTATGATTGATTCCTCTCAATACCGTTACTGGTTGTGGCAACACTTCAGGGGGTGGGTCATTGAAACGAAGCAGGAGTGCTTTTCTCCTGAGGCCTTCACGATGATGGACTTTAGAACACCTCAGCAAAAAGGAGTAGAGTTCTTTTATGTATTGCCTTTCAGCCGACACAAAGCCTTGGTAGAGTTTACAGGGTTTTCTCCTCATACGTTTGAGGAGGACTATTATACCCAGCGATTGAAACAATACATTAAAAATACTTTGGGGGTAGAGCACTACAAGATTACCTATTCGGAAGGAGGAAAGATTCCCATGACCGATTACTGTTTTCCTCGCAGTACCCAAGAGCATATCATACATACAGGAGTTGCGGGAGGCTTGGCTAAAGCTAGTACGGGCTATGCCTTTGCCAATATACAGCAAGATGTCAGGCAGTTGGTGAATAGTCTCGTGCAAACAGGTCAATTAACTCCCCACACCGCTTCTCGCCAACGGTTCCAGTTCTATGACTTATTGCTTCTGCATATTATTCAACATAAACCGGAGAAGGTGGCCTCCATTATGGATTGCTTATTTGCAAGGAATCACTACCCAAGTATTCTCAAGTTTTTAGAGGAAGAAACAAGCCTTATAGAAGACCTACGATTACTCGGCAGTTTGCCTTGGGCTCCATTCTTACAAGCATTAAAAGAGATCAGTATCCAAGAGATTTATGAAAAACAACGCAATATGGTCAACAGTCGACCCTGAGAATGGACGTTTACTTCTACTCACCTTGGGGGCTATCCTATGCTCCTGGCTATGCCTACAACTATTTCCTTATGGCGAATGGGTTGTTTTTGGTATAGGTATGGCTGTTAGTGGTATTCCACATGGTGCTATGGATGAGGTATTGAGTAAGCAGCGTTATCAGGCTAAGGGAAAAAATTTTCATAGAAGGCGCTTTATTACCTACTATTGGCTAAAAGGTAGTGCTTTTGCCTTAATATGGTGGCTTGCCCCTACCTTAGCCTTCTTACTCTTCTTACTGTTATCTGCCTATCATTTTGGGCAATCACAACTCTATGCTTATTTCCCTGAAAAACATTGGTCTGCAGCCCTTAGCTATATCGCATGGGGTACGGGACTGCTCCTATGGCTATTGCTTCCTTCTTGGGATACTATACAAAACTACCTTATCGGGTTCTTGGACAGAAGTGTCTTGCAGTGGATCGGAAACAATGCTACGTTCCTCTTGGTGATAGCCGGACTATTGATCAGCCTCCCTTTAATAGAAAGATGGATCAATAATACCCTAACAACAGGAAAAGTACTCATGGAGATAGCTCTAGCGGTATTGCTCTTATGGAGTAGTTACCTTATGGGAGGGATCGTAGCTTTCATCTTGTACTTTTGTATTTGGCATGCAGGCAAGTCGATAGCCCTATTCTGTCGTGTGAGACGATTGGAGCGTCCACATTATACATTGATTACCTTTTACAAGGAGGTATTTTGGTACGCGACAATTAGCCTTATAGGGTTAATTGTATTACTCGTAATTAGTACTTGGGTCCTGTTTTCTAATTGGCACCTGCTCTTTCTATTTTTTGTGATGATCTCTGTATTAACACTTCCCCATGCCATATCTGTTGAAAAAATTTTCAATATGGTAAAAAAACATAAATAAATAAATTTTTTAAAATTCGTTAACAATAACTCCATGGACATTGTTATAAAAACAGAGTAACAAACCTTTCAATACCTTTAAACCACAACTCAAAATAACTATGGAAAATTTATTGTTAGAAATAATTCAAATTAAGAAGGATGACCCTGTAGCCTTTACCTTTTTCACAGGGTACATGGCGATGTTTGCCGCATCTATTTTCTTTTTCTTTGAGCGGGGAACGGTATCGGGAAAATGGAAAACATCCCTATTGATCTCAGGACTGATTACTGGTATTGCAGCCGTACACTACTTCTACATGCGTGACTATTATACGGTAACTGGAGAAAACCCTACTGCACTGCGATATATTGACTGGACGTTAACCGTACCACTGATGTGTGTAGAGTTTTACTTGATCTTGAAACCCGCTGGAGCCAAGGTGGGATTACTCTGGAAGATGATTATCGCCTCCGTATGGATGCTGGTCGCAGGGTATATCGGAGAGGCCTTTACGGATGGCTCTATGTCACACTCCGTGATATGGGGGGTACTATCTACGGTAGGGTATGCCTATATCCTATACGCAGCTTGGTTTGGTGAGGTCAAACAATTGGCAGACCAATCCCAATCACCCGCCGTCATTAAAGGGATACGTGCATTGGCTTGGTTTGTACTCGTGGGATGGGCAATTTACCCAATCGGTTATATGGCGATGCCAGGAGGATGGTTAGGCCCTGATGGAGCCGGTTTACTGACCACGTCTAGTATGGACTTGATCTATAATATTGGTGATGCGGTCAACAAAATTGGTTTTGGTCTAGTGGTTTATGCCATTGCGAAGGCCGAAACTGCTAAGGAACAAGGTTTGACAACAGCCTAAGCCTAGTCAAAGTAACAAGCATATTTCTTAAAGCTCCATCGTTAAGTATGGGGCTTTTTTCGTGGGCATTCGATCGTAGAATTCAGTGAAATTCCTCCTTCGTATAGCAATGAAAGTGGTGTGCTTTGCAGAAATGAAGTATAAAGACTGTATATAGTGGTTATCAATTATCAATTTAAGAAAGTTATTTTCACCAGAAACAACATACAATACCCTACGGGTAGTTTTTCAACATTTTTTTAAACGATAAGCGATAAACCCTTTTTAACCGATAAGCCTTTTTCTAAGCGATAAACAAATAACACTACCAAAAGCTTATGTCTACTAAAATACTTTTTATGCTTCTTGCTTCCACGCTTTTATGGAGGCACTCACTATTAGGACAGTCCATCTATTCCTATGATGACACAACCTTTCCCCCTCGGGCTAATAATGCAATAGAAGGGAATGCTTTTATGGATCAGATAAAAGACTTATCGTTGGAAGATCGGGAAGCCCTAATGTTTGAGGAAATCAAAAATGGGAATATGCCCTCTTTCTGTAAGACCTTTAAAACAATTACTGGGGAGAAAAATGGGGTATCCTATCAGTTTCAGGCCGCATTGGATTATCTGTCGATAGGATCTGATAGTAATTTTTGTCGAGTGCCTATAAGTCCCATGCTTGCCCAGCGTATCGCAGATCATTTTGGATATTCCCTACCTACAACCAAAATGGTCGATGAGATCTCTCAAGCCGCTGATCAGCGGATCAATCCTATTACTTACGCTCCTAACGGAAATGATAACGAACAGGTCTGGCAGTTTGTAAAACATCAACAAGCGATCGAAAATGTTCTTGCCAATAGCAATGAAACATGGGATCGAAACAAAAGTCTTGTCGATGGACTAAAAAAAGATGTCGTCATCTCTAACCGGTTGATCGATCGCCCAGGAAAGGTAGCTATCTATGGTTGGTACAAGCTCGACGGAACGTTCTGGCAACCTCTTTATACAGGGCATATTGATACCTATGTAGACTATAGTCATGGTGTTCGACTTGTACACAATAGTGTCATCGTCAATGAGGATACGCTCCAACTGACCGATGTACTGAAAGACCCTGCCCTTTATTCCTTATTTAGCGATGAGAGTGGCATTATGGCCCAACCCTATTATGCCTATAATAAAACCGTTGTACCTCCTCCTTCTGCCCCTCGTTCTTTTGGACTTAAAGTATTGAATGGACAAGAAGTTGAACTATCTGTTCAGCCCGATTCAGATACCCTATCCCATATTATCGAAGTGACGCATCCATCCAATAACGATGTATCTACTTTTATACTTGAAAAGGGTGAAAGTAGTAAAGTCATTACGGGATTAGTGATGAATCAATCTATTCATGTACGACTACAAGCCAAGAATGAACATGGAGTATCTCCTTTCTCTGAGACGCTCAGCATCACGCCATCCGACTTATCTTCTGATTTATTGATTGTACAAGGATTCGACCGAGCAACAGAGGGTAATAGCTTAGACTATATGAAATATCATGCAGCTTCCGCGGTCTCTTCCGCCATAGGATATGATGCGGCGACCAATGATGCCATAGAAGATAGACTATTCTCCATAAATGACTATAAATATGTCGATTATGTATTGGGAGAAGAGAGTACAGCAGATGAAACCTTTAGCCATAAAGAACAGGACTTAATACAAGCCTATCTGCAGCAAGGAGGCAACCTCCTCGTATCTGGTTCAGAGATTGGATGGGACCTGGACCATAAGGGAGACAGCAAGGACCAATCCTTTTATCATGATTATCTAAAAGCAGCCTATCAATATGATGCCCCCTTCAATCAAGCGGCTACATGGTATACGGCAAAAGGCTTGGAAGGAAGCTTCTTTCAAGCAATAGAATCATTACAATTTGACGATGGAACACAAGGTACTTTTGATGTAAAATACGCTGACCAAATCACTCCCCTGAAAGGTAGTGAAGCCATTCTGGAATATACAGGAGGAAGTTCTACGGCCTATGCTGCTGTCGCTTATACAGGGATATTCCCCTCAGGAACCGACACTGCTAAAGTGATCAATATAGGGTTCCCTTTAGAAAGTATTTATCCTGACAGTAGTCGAGATCAACTATTCCGTACGATCATCAACTATTTTAACCATACTCCTACTCCTGATCCTCCTGTTATAGCGGGTATTGAATCATTGGAAAAACAAGACACCTTATTCTCTATTTCTTCTAATCCTGTTGATGAGCAATTAAGTATCCAATTGCATCTTCCTATTCAACAAGTAGTTGCTATTGTTTTGTATCCAGTTAATGGCACTGTTTCTCATCAATTGTATGATAAGACATCATCCCTCAAAGGTTCTCAACTTGATTTTTCTGTTGCTAATTATCCTGTAGGACTCTATTGTTGTATGCTAAGGACTGATGAGGGAGTTCAGGTGAAAAAGGTGCTGATTAGAAAATAGAAAAACCGGCAAGCAGTATGCTTACCGGCTTCAGTAATCAACATATGACAAAAGCACAACTTAATCCCAAAAGAAGTTAGAAGCATCTTGCAGCTTGTCCTGAGCCAGGGTATACCCCTCGGCATTGTTTGCTGCTTCTGCTCCTGGAAGGTCTACGTAGTTTTTAGGCATCTTCACATAGTCACGCTCCGCAACATATAGCTTATCAAACCCTACTCTTCTTACCTCTGCATACGCCTCGTACCCATTGTCTGTCAGCGTCACTAGTTTTTGCTGTACGATAGGAATTACTTTATCATCAGCTGTATCGAAAGCAGTTTCCAAAGCCATTTCAAAATCAGTATTGGAAGCAACGCCATAATAATCCAAGTTTGCTTTCACTCCATTCATATAAGCAGTCTTCGCATCTCCTGCAACAATTCCCGCTGCATATACTTCTGCTTTCAGGAACCATACTTCTGAAGCCAATAGAATTCCTTGACGAGAAGCATTGGTCCACACACCATATCCGGGAACACCGTTCAAACGAGCAAACATTCTATCGTCATAGTAAGCTGCATCGGTTAATTCCTCACCTAGACGAGGTCCATTCCATTTCCCTGTATAAGTCGCCCACTGTTCTGCTGCGGCCGAGGCATCCGCAATTTTCTGAGCGTCTGCTTCCTCTTTATTGTTAGCAATCAAGTCTGCATAAAAGCTTTCTAGTTCTGTGACAGACCAGTTTCTATAGAACTTATCTGCTTGAGAAGCATTACTGATTAATCCATTAAAGTACCCTGATCCTGCATTCTCTACCACAGTTGTCTTTAGGAACAAAGGATTTAGTCTAGGGTCATCATTGGCCATATCCTCATCAGCAAACGTCATGATATTCAGAATACCTGCCGTCGGTTTTCCCTCATCTCCCCAGCGTGTCAAGGCATTGGAAGAGTTCATCCCTCCAATCTCTGTCCAGATCAAGCTTTCGTCATCCACCGTAGCAAAAGAGGCTCCTTCTTCGGTGGTCTCCATCAGTGGTTTACTCATGATCTCAGCGATCACCGTAGACTGATCGGCCACCTTATGCCATCTTACTGCCGTTCTCAAGCGAAGGGAATTTGCAAACTTCGTCCACATGCCATAATCCCCTGCGTAGATAATATCTCCTGAAGACAAGGCAATACTGGCACCTGAAACACTTTCCAGCGTCGTCACCAACTCACCCAGTTCAGCGATCACGGCCGGATAAATCTCTGCCTGTGTCTCATACTTTGGCGTCAATGACTCTCCAAGTTCCGAGAAAGGAACCACGCCAAATGTATCTGCCAGTCGGATAATCTCGTTCAACAAATTCACTCTAAAAATAGCCTTATCCGCCTCTACACCCTCATACTCATACTGCTCCAAAAGCGCCAAAGCCTCCTGAATCACTCGAATCTTTGTTCCATAGGCATTGTTCCAGTACATCGTCTGTAAACGATTGGATCTGGCCTCTGCATAGAAAGACGTCTGGTGCTTTGGCACACCATAGATCAGGTTGGCCAAGTTAGCCGTTACCAATCCACTTCCTACATAAGAAGGGCCATAAGACGACATGGAAGTAATCGATGTTTTCAATAAAGGAGAGACTAAATCCTGCATCATATCCGGTGTCAGTCCTTCTGAGATATCAATGCCATTCGGGTTTTTATTCAAATCCTCATAATGATCGGTACATGCTGAAAGAGAAGCTAGCAATACCGCTGGTACAATAACCGCTTTTCCTAAGATATATGATAATTTCATGGTATACTTCAAATTTTAATGTTCGTAATGGTGAGTGATTGGTGGTTGGTGATTGGTGATTAGACTGCTCACTGCTCACTGTTCACTGCTCACTGTTCACTGCACTCTGTCCTACAGTTTGATGTTGACATTAAAGCCATAGCTTCTGGTGGATGGCATCGACAGATACTCTACCCCTACTACGTTTCTCGCAGCCATCGACTGAGGATCTACACCTTCTGCTGCATTGTATAGGTAGCCTAGGTTTCTACCTACCAATGACACCGTCACTGACTGTACCGGAGTACTCAACAGCCATTGTCTAGGCAAGCTATACCCCAAGCTCAACTCTCTTAGCTGTACAAAAGAAGCATCGGTTACGAATGGTGCTGCGATTCTATTGTTCGTCAATCCTACCCAATAATCCTGAGCACTTACAGTTCCGGTGAACGGCTGACCATCCTCAGTAACCGCATCCAGTGTCAATCCAGTTTCTCTACCTTCCAACGTGCCTGCATGGTTACCATTTCTATGCATCGTCATATTTGTCCCTGAGAATACATCCCCACCTAACTGAGCGGCCAAAGCGGCATTGAAGGTGATGTTCTTGTAGCTTAGTGTATTCATAAAACCACCGGTCATATCGGGTGTAATATTCCCTAGTACCTGCTCTGAATTAGCTACTGGTACACCATTAGCATCTACGACAATCTTTCCATCCTGATACGTAAAGTCATTCCCCTTGATCTGCCCAAACGGCTGTCCTTCTTCCGCTACCACGGAAACCTGGAATGGTGTGGCATCGTATCCTACCAACGTTTGCGTCAGTCCATCTCTCATCTCCACTACCTGGTTACGGTTATTGGAACCGGTAAGGATCATATCCCATTTCAAGTCTGCGGTCTCGACTGGTGTTGCTCTCAACTGAATTTCAAAACCTTTGTTCTCAATCACACCACCATTTACCCACATGTTTCCTTCTGTCGTCTGAGCAGCATAGATCTGATTCTCTGAAGTAGCCTGATAATACGTCACGTCCAGACCTACCTTATCATTGAAGAATCTCAGGTCCAAGCCCAACTCTACGGATGATGTAGTCTCCGGTACCAGGTCCGCATTCGGCAAGGTAGACTGTGTAGAAACCGCTACTTCATTATTTTGTCTAGTAAAGATCAAGTTCGGATTAGTGGCATACGGTCTAGTATCATTACCCACCTTGGCATAAGATGCTCTCAATTTGCCAAATGTGAAAAGATCACTGTCGATCCCCAACACTTCACTGAAGGCTACCGAAGCTGTTGCGGAAGGATAGAAGAAAGACTTCCCTGGCAAAGACGACGACTCATCCCTTCTGGCCGTAAGGTCCAGGAAATAAGCATTCTGATAAGCCAAGCTTGCCGAAGAGAAAATAGAGAATACTTCTTTCTCAATTATACTTCTACTGTGCTGTGGCTGATTGATATTATTCACTGAGAAAATCCCCTCATAAGCCATGGAGCCATTCATAGCATCCGCTACCGAAGACTGCTTCAATAAGTTCGTACCCAGAATCAGCGTACCGTCCAATTCTTCGGTTAATTCTCTCTTGGCTACAAGCAATACATCCGTATTCATCTCCATCACTTGCTGTCTCACGTTGATCATTTCCGTGTTTTGATCCTCTCCTCTAAAGTTTAGCGATGTTCTGTTTGCTGACCAGAAATCCAACCCTGTACGTGCCTGAATACTTAGCCAGTTTGTAAACTCATACTTTACAGAGGCCATGCCAATAAAACGGTCCTTTGTATCCTCATTAGGCATATATTCCAACGCATAATAAGGGTTCATGGTCAACGGATCAGGATTAAATTTATACTTCACATTTCCATTGTGAGCTTTCAGGTCCATGACATTCAAAGAACGAGGCATGGATACCAAAGAATAGATCGGGTTGACATAGTTTTCTCCACTGACCTGACGGTTATATCCATCAACATTAATGTAACTTAGTTTGCCGTCTACTGACAATCTATCCCCCAACTGTGTTCTTCCTCTAAACGTCAACATATTACGCTCAAACTCAGAACCCACGGTAATTCCCTTATTCTGTAGGTTGGCGTACGATAGACGGAAACCAGCTTCCTGATTCCCCCCTGATAGGGATACGCCATTCGTCAATGTCAATCCATTCTGGAAAAAGTCCTCTACATTATTTTCATAAGCCTGATACGATTTACTCTCCCCATCAAAATCAATATAGCTTGATGTACCAGCGCCAAACTTAGCGCCCCAGCTAGAAGTGGCATTCCAGTCCGTACCTACAACTGTGGTTGGCGTTCCATCATTGATTGTGCCATTATTTCCTACCCCATAGTCGTTCTGCAATGACCATAGCAACATTGGTGTATCAAACGTCACATTGCTATTGATTTCCACTCCCAGTCCTTCCGCAGGACCTCCTGTCTTGGTGGTAATCAGGATTACCCCTCCGGCAGCTCTGGTACCATAAAGTGCCGCTGCTGCAGGACCTTTTAAAACGGTCATACTTGCGATATCGTCTGCATTGATGTCTGCAATACCATCTCCATAGTCTATCGCCACGTTTTTAAGACTTCCTACATTGTTTGAGGTATTGTCAATCGGCACACCATCGACAATAAACAAAGGCTGGTTAGTCCCTGACAAAGAGTTATTACCACGAATGGTTACTCTTGCCGATCCTCCTGCTCCTCCTGACCCTCGATTGATCTGTACCCCGGCCACTTTACCGGAAAGGGCATTCATAACATTTGGTTCCTTAATTGTAGACAAGTCATTTCCATCAATTTCTGTCACAGAATACCCTAATGCTTTCGTCTCCCTCTCCATACCAAAAGCGGTCACCACAACTTCCTCTAGCTCGCTTACATCTTGTGCCAGAGCAATCGATAGATTAGTACTGCTTCCTAATTGCACTTCTTGCCTCTCATAACCAATAGAAGTAATCGTCAATATAGCCCCTACGGATGCCTGAATAGAAAACTCTCCATCAATGCCAGTTACTGTTCCTTGTGTAGTTCCCTTGATTTGAATGTTTACCCCGGGAATCGGCTGATTGGATTGGGCGTCTAATACCTTTCCCGAATAGGTTTGTGCTAATACCTGCAATGAAAGTAGCATCATTGCAGTAAATGAGAATAATTTCATTTTCATAATCAGATGTTTTGTTCTGCTGAATAGTCACAGCTAAAAAATTGGATTATCAATGAACCTAATATAGGATGAGGGTTTAAGATTCGTTAACATTTTAGACTAACAACGTAGAATCATACACGAACTACATAAAACAAACGATTAGAGAGTTATTTATCATAATTTCAGAATATTATTAAATAAAAACTTAAAAATACAACACTACAAGTACCCCTAACATTGATGTGCATTTTATAATAGAATAGAACATTACACCTTTTTGTATCCCTTCCCAGCTATTCCCCTTTACCTATTGTACACTCATTTGTACCCCTCTCATTTTTGCCTTACTAAAACGATTATTTCTATTTCGTCATTATTCCATTTCAAATTGGAGATGTTTAAAATTCAAAAACAACAATAATGACAACCAATATCCATGCGAGCACAAACAAGTTCCTTCAAAAACAAGGAGGGAATCGCTTTCTATGGAGATCACTTATTATAGGTCTCTTTTTTAGTCTATTCATTACTCCTGTATTGCAGGCACAGTCTATTCCCATGACGGAAGCCCAATACAATGAATTATTTCCTTATCGCTTTGGCACTGAAGCTCAACCCGAAGGAGGGTATGCCTTGAATCCAGCCAAGGATTTCTTTACCTATGATAGCTTTCTGGAAGCGATTGAGCGTATGAAAAATATCAAGGTAATTATGGAGAGAAGGACGGGAACTAACCTTTACAAAGTAACACGCATTAATAAAACCACTGGAGAAGAGAAACTAATCCGTACCGATAGTGGCTTTGATGACTCTTGGAACGCACAAAAATCCATTGTGACCAAAGAGGTGGACTATGCCCTATTCCTCAATGAAGGAGATACCGAAACCATCACTAGAGAGTTAGCCGCATTTTTAGCCAATATCTCTCAGGAAACTACTGGAGGTTGGAGCACGGCACCTGGAGGAAAGTATGCCTGGGGGTTATATTTTAGGGAAGAAGTCGACTATGCCAATAATGATGAGCTAATTGGATACGTAGAGGCCAACCACCCGGACTATCCTCCTACAGCAGGAAAATCATATCATGGTAGAGGGCCAATACAATTGAGCTGGAACTATAACTATGGACAAGTCAGCCAATTCCTATATGGAGACAAAAGTGTCCTACTGGATAACCCAGACCTAATTACGGAAGATGCTGCTTTGGCATTTCAAACAGCCATCTGGTTCTGGATGACTCCACAGTTTCCTAAGCCTTCTTGCCATGATGTCATGGTAGGCAACTGGGTTCCTACTTCCTACGATCTAGAAAACAAGCGCTTCCCTGGGTTCGGCGTAACCGTCAATATTATCAATGGAGGATTGGAATGTGGATCAGGAACGGAAAAATCCAAGGTACTTAGTCGTATCGGCCACTATGAGCGTCATTCCGGTATCTTAAATGTAACGACCGACCTGAATGGTGGAAGCAGCTGCGATGCTTGTGGGTGTGCCAACCAGAAACCATTCAGTGGTATAGAGCCTGAACCTACCCCAGAAGAGCCTCGTATCAGCATACTCTCTCCTACCACGACAGAAATTCGTCAGGAAAACTTTGAGGCCATCACCATATCAGTGAGTATTCTGGATAAAGACGATCAGGCGATCAACGATGCTGAAATAGCGATTGATGGTACTGTCGTTTCTACCCAAGGTGTCAGCTATGATTGGACGCCTTCTGCTTACGGTACTTATAGCATTACGATCTCTGCTGCAGACCAGGCGGGCAATAGTAGCACCACTACACTTTCCTTAGAAGTCATGGATCCGCGTACGAACTGTGGAGAAGCATGGAATGCAATAGTCTATGCAGGAGGTAGTCAAGTCGTATATAACAACTTAATTTATCAGGCTGCATGGGAAACCAAAAGTACTGATGAGCCAGGGCAAAGCGATGTATGGAAACTTCAGGGACCATGTCCGGGAGCCTCTTTTGATTGTACTGGATATCCGGAGTGGGAAGCCTCCAACACGTATCAAAATAATGGCATGTGGGTCACTTATAACAATAACATTTATGCTTTTCAAACCTGGTGGTCTACCGGACAAAACCCAGAAAGCAATCCAAATGTATGGCAACTGATTGGTGCTTGTGACTCTGATGGGAATACTACTACTGATACTCCTCCAAGCATTAGCTTTACACAGCCTACCCAAGATACTTTCTATGGCTTAAACCCTATTGCTATTGAGGTCAATGCTACGGATGACCAAGGTACTCCTACCGTACAAATCCAGGTCGATGGGAGTACATATAACGGTACAACCGCCACACTGACACCTTCTGTTTTTGGGGAATACACCATCATTGCTACGGCTACGGATAATGCAGGCCAAAGCAATACTGTCACCAAAACGATCACAGTGCAGGAAGAAGATACGCTTCTGCCTCCTGTCGTAAACTTCACTTCTCCTTCCAATGGCAGTATCCTGGAGATGGAAAACTTATCTCCTGTAACTGTTACGATCAATGCTACAGATGCAGATGGCAGCATTGTTTCCAGCAGTATCACGGTGGAGAACCAAACCTATAACAGCAGCAGTATCTCGTGGACGCCTTCTGCTTTTGGAACGTATACACTGAGTGCTTCTACAACCGATAATGATGGCCTAACTGCTACCACTGAGATTACGGTCACTATAGAGGAAATCAGCAATACCGATAATGGTTGTGGTACACTTGCCACTTATGCTCCTTATCCTAGTATTTATATGAAAGGCGATCAGGTAACTTACGAGGGATATATCTATGAAAGCATGGTAGACAACCTTTATAATGTTACTCCAGGTACCGCTGATCATTGGTGGAAGCCTATAGGACCATGTGGCAGTGCTCGTTTAGTTTCAAACAATCTACTAGACCATGTACTGATCTACCCTCAGCCCTTCCAATCTTCCTTCCGTATTGATTGGAAAGAGAAAGATGCTGCTGCGCTAGTTGTTCTTTATAACCAAACGGGACAATCTGTATTACGTATGACCTTTAAGAAAGGAAGTCCTATGCTAGTCGATACAAGTATGCTTTCTCCAGGGTTATACTTTGTCAATATTACCAGCAGCAAAGGGACTCGCTATCAGCAGAAGGTATTGAAGCGATAAAGGTTTGACATTGTTATATGTCAATCTTTACGGTGTGGATCTTTGCCATGAGACGTAATGCCATCAACTTAAAGAGAAAGCATATGTAGAAAGAGTAGTACAAACTCGCTGCAGGTCGTATCATTACATGACGTGCGTAACGCTACGACCAGTTTCTACCTTTTCATTATCAGCTTAAGTTGACGACATTCTGCCATTAGGCGAGGACCTACAACATGTAAATGAAAAATTAAGGGCAATTAATTAATTGCCCTTAATTTTTTTTGGTATGCATTTCAATGATACGGGCCGCTTCTTCCCGAACTAATGGGTGATTTTTGTGGGACCAAAACTTTTTACGGGCACGCTTCCCTGTCGTTTCCAAATCAATAATTGGATCCGGATAAGATTTATTTTTCATTCCCTGGAAAAGGGCATCCAAAGAGGTCATACGCCAAGGCTCATGCAAATACTCCTTGGGGGTACGGGATAACTCTGGCACCCATTTTTTGATAAACCTTCCTTCCGCATCTTGTTCCTTGGATTGCTTTACCGGATTATAAATACGAACAGTATTAATCCCTGTCACCCCTGCCTGCATCTGAAATTGTGGATAGTGAATCCCCGGTTCATAGTCCAGGAAAAGCTGTGCTAAATGATAAGCTCCTTTTCTCCAGTCCTGATCCAATCGATGGCATAAAAAAGACACCAGCATCGCCCGCATACGGAAATTAATCCATCCGGTAGCAATCAATGCTCTCATACAAGCATCTACCATTGGATACCCCGTACGTCCATGTTTCCAAGCCTCCAGTAGTTCTGGATTATTTTCGTACGTCAATAGATCATATCCCCTATTGATACACTCTGTCTCGTATCGACACTCCATCTCAAATTTCTGAATAAAATGACAGTGCCACTTCAAGCGAGTGAGGACAGCATTGAAGGCTTTCTTGTGTTCATACCGATTAGGATGATTTTTGATATACTGGTATACTTGCTTGATCGACAGGTTCCCCCAGGATAAATAGGGCGATATCCTGCTACAACTCATTCTACTTTTGGAAGGGCTAGAAATAGCCAAGTGATAATCAAAGCCCCTTTTCTCTGTAAAAGAATAGAGGTATTTCCAACCGTGACTTTCTCCTGCAGGCTGAAAAACCATAGAGTAATTCTCCAGATCTCTTTTCAGGTGCATAGAAAGCTCAAAAGGCACCCCTATTCTTAGCATCTTGCCTGTCTGGTATTGATTTTGGATTAAAGGAGCATTCATGGTTTGATACCAGGCCTTCTCCCATCCATCACGGTTATGTAATCCACGGATAATACCATCACGCTGGAACTCTGTCCAGATGATTCCACGATCCTTGAACCACGTTTTCATTTGCTTATCTCTCTCCCAGGAATTGGCAGTACCACTCTCCTGATAGCTGAATACTTCCTTGATCTCAAATTCTTCCGAAAGGAAAGAAAAAACCTCCCGGGCATCCTTGTACCATAGGTGCACATACCCTTGTGTTTTCGCTAAAATTTTATTGATGTCCTTCACGGCATGATAAATAAACTTCAAATGCCTTAAAGAGGTATCGGGATGTTCTATCTGTTTTGGTTCCAGTAGGCTAAACGCGATATAAGGTAAACCTGCATTTTCTGCCGCCTGGAAGGCTGCATGATCCTGTGTTCTTAAGTCTCTTTTAATCCATACAATATTTATCGCTTTCCGTCCCAGCATATTTCCACTCATAGTTAGTTTTGATAATCCCCCCCTTTTTTGCTGTTCATAGTTTTATCTGTTTCGTTTTCTACTTGTCGTCCTATTGGGGTTCAAATAGGTAACTTTTGGGTAAATGAGATTGTTTAAGGGAAAGGAAAAATACTGGAGGGTGATCAAGGGTAAATAAAAAAACCGTAACAAAGATGTTACGGTTTTCCAGTGCAATTGTTCTCTGATTAATGGTCTGTCACAATTTTTGTTGAGGCGACTTACGCCTCTGATGTTACGCCTCCAATAATTTCTTTTGCTTTGGCAATAACGGCATCAGCACCTCCCATCAGCTGGTCAGCTGGTATAAATTCAATATCTGAAATCCCGATAAATGTCAGGAACTGTCTTACTAGTTTAGTCGCAAAGTCTACCTCACTGTCAAATGGTACTCCACCGCTCGCAATAACTACATAAGCTTTCTTACCAGACAATAGTCCCACTGGACCTTGCTCTGTGTACTTAAAGGTTACCCCTGCTCTAGCGACCTGGTCAAAATATGCTTTCATGGAAGCAGGTACACTAAAATTATAAATCGGTACACCCAACACTAAAGTATCCGCTTCCTGCAACTCTGCTACCAAAGCCTCTGATTCCTTGATCAGCTCTTTTTGTGCTTCTGTACGCTCTTCTGGTGCAGTATAAAATGCTCCTACAGTCTCTCCTGATAGCAATGATACACCTCTGGTCAGATCACGGTCAATTACTTTAGTTCCTTCTGTGCTCAAAGTAGCAACCAACTCCTCTACCAGTTGACGGCTTACCGATACCTCTGCAGACTGTACGCTTGAATTAATTTTTAAGATTGTCATGAGTATATTGTTTTCCTTGTTTGCAAAATCATAAACTGTTTGACAAAGGAACATAATTAATAGTAAAATGTTTACATGTAATATATATTTTTTTGTTAATGACTGAAAAGTAAAGGGGTGATTCTTACATATAGGGATTGAAAAGTAAGGGAAGTGAATCTATAGAATTAAAATAAAAAAAGGCCCTGACATAGGCCTTAGGAGTATTTTCTTATAGCATTCTAGCTTGCTGAAACTTGTTTCAACAAGCTAGAATTAATTCCTTAAAAATAAGCTGTTTCGCCTATTTTTTTTGATATAAATGGTACATCATTTGATGTACCCGTACGGACGCGCCAGTGGCGCGTCCCTACGAGCCTAAATATTTTCTTAATACTCCACCCTTGATATTATTGATATCAAACTCAATCACCACAGCTTTCTCATCTACTTCATCAATCACCTTGGAAAGCCTTCGGATATCGATACGGTTAATGACAGTATGAATTACCTGTTGTCCCTCTTTCTTTCCTGAGTGTCCATACCCTTCTACATTCTGGTAAACCGTCAACCCTGCTCCCATACGTTCAACGATGACCTCTTTAAGCACTGCAACATCCTTGGAGAAAATCATTAACCCTATATAATCCTCAAACCCCTCAATCATCAAATCGACTACCTTGCCGGTCACCAGGTAGGTAATAATGGAATACATGGCCTGCTCCTTAGAGAATACCATAGCGGTAATCGAGAAGAGAATAATATTAAACAATAGAATAACTTTTCCGATACTGATCCCAAAACGATCATTGATCACTACCCCCAAGATCTCTGACCCATCCAGTACAGCTCCATTCTTAATGGTCAATCCAATACCTGCCCCCAGAAAAAGTCCCCCAAAAATGGAGATCAGCAAACGATCTTCCGTCATCGCCTCAAAGTTCTCGTAGTGAATCATAATCGCTAAGGCTACAATGGAAATAACTGACTTGACCACCACCCTTCTGGCAATAGAAAACCAGCCCAGTAACAGAAAGGGAACACTGATAATCAATAACCAAAAAGATATGCCGTAAGGAGTTAGTTTACTTAACAGGATGGCAATCCCTGTCACCCCTCCATCCAGAAATCCGTTGGGAAGCAGGAAGGCCTTTAACCCAAAACTGGCCAAAAAGATGCCCAAGGCAATTTGTAAGTACTCAGAAAGCAAAGCAAAAGGCTTTTTCATAAGGTATTCTCATTAGTATAGCAACTACTATTTAAGGTTAATTCTGTCGCTGTCTGCGGCATTGTATACGCTTATCGCTTATTGGTTATCGTTTAACAACAACCAATAAGCCGTAAACCTTATTATGCGACAGCTTCAATCTTAACTACTATAATAACAACCTCAGAAAAAGTCTTTGTGTTCGTAAAAAAAGACTTCAAACAACTGAAAAGGAGAATCCAAATGGATAAAGGAGGAAGGAGGAAGGAATAGAAACCTATAGATAGTTATCCTTTATCCTTTATCCTTCTTCCTTAAACCCCTTAAAAGTAGGACTTAACTATAAGCCTTCAGGTTAATCCTATCGCTGTCTACGGAATTATATATTGGCTATCATTTAATTAAGCTGTAAACCAAAAGACTATTTATTTTATTGATTTCATCATCGGCAGAAGGCGGTAATCTTCTTCCATCACTTTAGAGGAAGGTTTATAGTGACGAATCGCAATATTAAAATAATTGGTTGGGTTCTCTATCGCTAAATTGTTGGGAGCATCATCTCCACAACCAAAGCTTATAGTATATGTGCCGTCTTCGTTGGCTTGAGCGGTATTCGAGCTATAATTTGCCAGGTCACTAAACATAAAGCCATTCTTGTCATAAACTGTAATAGACCAAAATGCTTCGTTTCCGGGGTCCTCAAATGTCAATTGATAACAGCTATCAGTAGCGTAATTACCCGATACCTCATAGATATTATCCTTCATTTGCGCACCGCCCCAACCTATGGCAGCGCCCACTTGATATTTTTCTTCTGTAAACAGTTCATTGGAGGCATCATTGGGATCGGTAAACATCCCTTCCAAAGCCCTTGGTCCATCCCTTTTGACTATTCCGGGTTGTTTTGCTTTAAGTTCTTCTTCTACTTTTGTAAACGATTCTTCGTTGACGGGACTTGCTTCAAATTTTTTATCAGCATTTGCCTGAATCGACATTTGATCTTGGATCTCCTTGACTTCTTCTTCTGTTAATGTGGCATCCAACCTAATTACAAGGTAGAGATGAGTCCCTACATGAGTAGCCAAATCGAATGTTCCAGGCCCATACTTCATTGCTTGAATTCGGTGGTCTTCTGTTACGGACTGTACGGATACATACTTTCCTTCCGGAACTTCAGGAATAGTCACTGACGCTCCTTCAGAAACATCAACAACAGCGGTTGAGTAATAAGTATCTCGATTCATTCTCACCACGGGTTGCTCATCGGTAGGCGTTAGTTCACGCTTGTGAAGAAATTCATTGACCCCGACCGCTGTTTGGACTTTAAGCATTTGTCTAGAAGTTTCATCGGTAGGATAGGTTTCGGGAGTCACCTCTCTACCCTCTGCATTAAAGAAAGCTTGATCGGTCGTTACTTTTTCTAAGGGAGTGACTGATTGCTCTATTTTTATGGACGTCTCTTTTTTAGAGGATTGACAACTTATCACTGTTAACCATAATGATAGTATAAAGAAGACCTTTTTCATCGTATACTTTTTTATGTTGAAACAATCTGTCTATGCATAACATAAAATACGCTATTATCATCCATTAACTACTTTCGAATACGCCCACAACCAAGCAACACCCCGTACTATGGCTCTCAGAATCATAATACTATAACACGTTATCAATTCTACTTATACAAAAATCATCAAACTCTATAGGTTCTTTACAAACAGAAAACGAATCGTTGATGTTATTTGAGAGAATTGATTTTAGAATAACCTTTAACCTTAACAAAGAAATATGAACGTTTTATTTGTGTTAACCAGCCACGATAAACTAGGAAATACAGGAGAAAAGACCGGCTTTTGGGTAGAGGAGTTTGCTGCTCCTTACTATTACCTGGCCGATAAAGGAGTAAACATCACCTTAGTCTCTCCAGAAGGAGGGCAACCGCCTATTGATCCTAAAAGTGAGACAGAGGATTTCCAAACGGAAGCGACTAAACGTTTTAATCAGGATGAAGCATTACAACAAAAATTAGCCAATACAGAGAAGTTGGCCCACATAAATGCTGATGATTTCGATGCTGTATTTTATCCAGGAGGACACGGTCCATTGTGGGACTTGGCAGAAGACCCACACTCTATTGGGTTGATTGAGAAATTCTATGCGAGCAACAAGCCTGTGGCAGCCGTTTGTCATGCTCCAGTAATCTTTAAACATACCAAAGGAACCGATGGAGCTCCTCTAGTGCACGGAAAAAAAGTGACCGGCTTCTCCAATACCGAAGAGGACGCCGTACAACTGACAGATGTGGTTCCATTCCTGGTAGAGGATATGCTACAGCGCAATGGGGGTGAATACTCCAAGGGCGATGACTGGGCTCCTTACACCGTAGAAGATGGACTATTAATCACGGGACAAAACCCTGCCTCTTCTGAAGCTGCGGCAGAGCTTTTATTGAAGAAGTTGCAGTAATTATCGGGGGAAGGATGAAGGATGAAGGATGAAGGATGAAGGAAAACACTTAATTTATAGCTTCTTTTCCTTTATCCTTTCTTTTATTAAGCGACACAATAGTTCTCTCCTTCTCCGCCTAGGGTTAATTAAGGTTGAATAATTAACCGACAGTTGAGGCGGCTTACGCCGCTGGTTGAGTGGAGCTTTGCTCCGTTGAGTAGCCCTTCGGGCTGTTGAGATTTTGCAGTACTACTCTTTCTCAACAGCCCGAAGGGCTACTCAACGGAGCAAAGCTCCACTCAACGGCACGCAGTGCCACTCAACAAAGCGAACTAGCAGTATGACGGTTAAATATTCAACCTTAATAAATAAGCCAAATCTTAACACCCAACAAACTCATTCTCTGCCACCAATTGATATAATTGCTCTCCATCAGGATTAGACAAAAAAAGTAAAGGTGTATAGGCATTGTAATGCCAGTTATACTCTATGATAAAATCTAAGTAACCATCTGCATTATAGCCTCTCTTTATTCCCTAATTTCCTCTCTCAACGGCAATACATTCTGAGGAATATCTCTCTTGGACTTCACCGAAATATACTCCACATCAAAGGAGCCTTCATACCCAAAGAGACGGCCCCAAACCTTATTGCTTACCACCACGGAGATCTTGAACTTACCTTCCTGATCATCATACCATTCACAGACCTCTGCTTCTCCTGAAAATAGCATAGGAAACTTAAATCCTAGCATCCCTTCATAAAATCGCTGTTCCCCTGAGCGGATACGAATCCCTCCATTCCCTGCGACGCTCATTTCAATATCCACTGCAAGATGTTGGTGTGTTCCCAGGTAGTCTACAATTCTTCCCCTTTTCTGGCTATATACCATAGTGGCATCGAAACGTCTTTCCCGATTGGGAAACTGATAGGTACGAATCCACGTAACGGTCTCCCTACCGAACGTATCCTGATAAGCAAAATTCTCAATACTGAAAGGGATATTCTTTCCCTTCTGCGGAAACATGATATTTCGCCAGGTACCGAGATACAGAAAAGGAAGGGTATATACTGGGCCATACCATACGTGATGCATAATCCCTTTTCCGATAGAGGCTATTTGATCACTACTATTGAAACCGAAACGTTCTTGAATTTTAGGATGTAGCTTTTCAAAATCAGTTCCTAACGCTTGTTGATAGATGGAGTTCATTGTTTTGGATTTGTAATGCAATTGGATGCTTTTGGTAAAGAATCAATATGTAATAAAGCGATGATGGATAAGCCCATCATGGAAATATTTAATGCGAATGGATTGAAGGGCTGTACAAAGACCATCATATCACTAAAAAGAGCCCCAACAGCCAAGAATGTCAGCCCAAGGATATTCAAAACATGTATACCTTTTTTAAACGTCCACCAAAACCCAACACCAAAGGCCATTTCTGCTATGCCCACGACCAACAAAACCGTTTCTTCATACCCTGGGAATACCCCTGATGCCCTTAGTATATCCAATTCTCCAGTATCCGGAAAAGCCAGTTTAGGCACTAACCCTTGATATACCCAAACGATTCCCAGTAGAATATGAATCAGCAGCACCGATACCTGCGCAGTGATCGCTTGACGGGGATGAATCCCTTTCTCCATATGATTTTTTAGACAGTCAAAGCTCCAGGCAGTGGCCCATCGCATCATGGGCCTGAAGATCCATCGGTCCACTGCGCTACCCAAAATCCCCCATCGGGTTTGGTAGTCATAGCCCGTCAGAAACCTGATCGACTTCCCCTCAGGAATATACTTCCAGTAGCCTGAGCCTTCTTTTATAATGGAGATAAGGCTGTCAGAAGAGAATTTCAGTACCGAAGTACTCACCCCATGATTATTGGTCTTGGTCGCGACACTCTCTCCCTTTCCCTCGACCGTCATTCCGAACCCCATACGGGTGGCATAGCGAAACTGCTGAGGTGAGGCAGGATCGTCTTTGGGAAGATAGTCTATTTCAGAAAAGCGCAAATCCCATTCTTGATGCCTTGAAGGATCTTGGGTAGCAGCCCACAGCTCATCCAAGTTACAGGTGATGGTGGTTTCTACGTAGAGTGGTTTGTTTTTCAATGTTTTTGGGGTTATCAGTACAAAAAGTAATCAGCCCTTCAGCCAATCTTGCAGGCTTTTTCTATCTAAATTGCTTTGGTTTGCAATGGTTACTTGCATTTTCTGCAATTTCAGTGATCCTTTTTTGTCTTGTTTCTTTCCTTTTTGCGGAGATCACCCAATATAATAATATCTTTTTATCAGACTTACTGAGACTTTCAAAGAACTCCCCTGAACCTTTATGGCTCTCCAATGCCTGTTTTAGGTCTATGGGAATTTCTAAGTTTTCGACACTGTCCAGAAATGTCCAGGAACCATTTTCCTTGGCCACTTCAATACTTTTGTATCCAGCTTCTTCCATTAGTCCTTGGGCAATCAAGTTTTCTACTTTGTCCTTGTTTACTTTTGACCAATTACTTTTGGGCTTTCGCTTGCTGAAGTATTGTTTAAAAGACTCCTGATCTATAGCTCTTTTCGTACTATCGATCCACCCAAAACAAAGGGCTTGATCCACGGATTCACTCCAGCTCAGGTTATATTTTGGTGATTGTTTCTTGTAAAAAATCAACCAGACGGAATCTTTTTTCTTATGGTTCATTTTCAACCATGTTCTCCATTCTTTTTTGTCTTTAGGACAAAATTCTTCAGCCTCTAGCATTACTTATTGTTGGTTTTGTATACTCCTTCTTGTAGGTCGCTTGATATAGCCATTCAAATTTCAGTAAACTTGTTTACCCAAGTTTTTAAAGCCTTTTGATATTTTTCTTGAGCAATTAAGACTATTTCATCAGTATTTTCTATTGGGTCTATTTTAAACTCTTTTTTCAGCCAATTAAGATATTCAGGTCTATTCTTACTAGGATTATAATCAGCAGTATCTTTATAATATGATACTTCATCGTGGTCAACCATTGGCTCAGAATCCAAAGTGAGTATTTTCAATAGATCGTTAAAGTTTTCTGCCACGACGTATACTCCTCCTTCACTACCAAAGATTACAATTGGCGTATTTTGTGTCAGCTCCTTGCTACTCAACCAATATGCATATAAAGAACCTGTTCCATCAGCTTGAGCAAAAATGATAAATGAGTCTAAAAAAGACTTATCCGTTGAATAACTTTTCAACATGGTATCATTCTCATCAAACAAAAGTTCAAAACCATCCGAATAGTAATCAGATTGTGACGCTAATGAGTATTCAAAGTTCCTCAATTTCACATAATCACTTGGAATATGATGATTCTTAAAAAGTCTATTTAAATCTTGATCTGTCAATTTATCTTGATTATTTCGATTTGAACAATTCAGCAAAAAAATGGTCGTTAAAATTAATAGATGTCGGATTACTATTTCCATTAGTTGATGCTATTAGAATTGGGGCAGGCTGCATTCAGCCCATTAATATAACTTTTTTATTTTAGTACCACAGATTATAGCTTGTCCAATGTTCTTCACCTGTCTTCATGATCGTTTGTTTATCTTCTTCAATCAGTTTACCAGATTCGTCATAAATATTATTGCTTGAAATAATAATACCATCAGGGTCACACGCATCCAAGAGTTGCACTAAAAGTTGTAATTGTTTCTTGTTCTTAGCTTTAATCACCGCTGTTGCCACACATGATTCTTGCATATATCCCTTTTCTTGATTTTCGCTGATAAACTCATAATCATAGCTGAACTCAACGGTATCACCAACGCTAAACTCCTTGAATTCTTCTTTCTGAAATTTCTTTTGCTCCCTCTTGGCTTTTTTCCAATAGACTTGATAATACTTCACCTGCTTCTTGAACTGTATATCAGTATCATTTAGATAACGATGATAAGAAATCAGTATGATTCCTGACATATCGTCTGGATGATAGATTCCCATATCATTGAAATATTTTGAAAGTCTAGAACCACCCCAAAGTCTCCAATTGTTTCGCATCCACGTACCAAAACCCATATGCGCCTTACCTACAAATTCATCTTCTGTCCATTCAGTCACTTGTTGCTTAGTGGAGTCGCTCCAAAAAGCATTTATCTGTACAAAACAGTCTTCCAAATCATTGGGGATATAAACTCCGTTGATTGAATCAAGTTCAAACTTATTCTCCTGTCCGTTTACAAGAATTGAGAAAATACAAATTGGTATGATTATGAGTAGCTTTTTCAAGTTTTGTAAATTGAGTGTAACGTTGAGTATATGTGTAGAGGCAAATTTTGGAGTTCGTCACTATTAAACCGAGATAGTATTGATACGAGCCACGAACCCTAAAATCCCTACTTTGCCCGCCATTACGTATGACACATGGTTAGCCTTTGATTATTTTTTATTTAGTGCTTCAATTCTTTCTTTATAGTAATCGTCACCACTTATTTCGTAGGCCTTGTTTAAGTATTTTAAGGCATTCTCTTTGTCGTTTTGAGATTCATAATACTCAGCCATCGAATCATAAGCATTTGCACTTGTTGGATTATACTTAATATTCATTTCAAAAAACATGAACGCCTTCTCAGGTTGTCCCATTTGCATATTCATGTAGCCATAGCCATTTAACATTTCGTCTATCATGGGTGCAGTGGGAACACCAAATTGTTCGGTATAGATTTGTTCCTGCTTCTTCAAGAGCGAAACCAATTCTTCTAAAGGGGTCTCTGGATTATTATATTTTTGCGGAGATTTAAACTGATACCATTCAAAAAGAAATATCAGCCCATCTCTTATTGATGGCAACGGAACTGTACCATGTAAATCTTCATGATAAACCTTCCATGAAAAATTTAATCCATTCTGTTTTTGAGATTTAGCATAATTTGAAAACTCAATGATTGAACGCGCAAACAAAGTAAATTCTGAAGAGTCATCCATAATATTCTCCATGGTTATTTCTTCATTCCACATATGTAGCTGCTCTGCTGCCAAAGACACATAAAGGGATTTGCCTTCATAACTTTCTTTACTCAGCTTTTCTTTTGCCTCCTTCAATAGTTTTTGGTCGTCCCAATCTAAACTTGGATCTATGGCTATATAGTTTTGAAAGAGATGTTTATGATTAACCAACATATTTATAGTAAACAAACCGGCATAAGAGTGCCCAATTAAGGTACGATAAGCCATGGTTGGATACTTACTATCAATGTATGGGATGAGTTCCTCCTCCATAAATTTAGTAAAGGTTTCTGCACCTCCAGTTTCACTGTCCATTGCACTACCACGTCTCATTTTTACCTGCGAAGTAGTTAAATCTCTTGTTCGGTTACTGCGATTAGAAATCCCAACAAGTATCATATGTGGTAGGTAATGCCCCCAATAGTTGCTATAAACAGCTTCCAAAGTACTTTCTAGTGAAAATCCATCCATTAGATAAATCACAGCATATTTTTCATCATTACCTGGCTTGTAATTATCTGGTAATCTTACCCAAAAGTCACGGCTTTCATTTAAAGTTTCAGAAAATATGGAATCCACTATTCGATTTTGAAATTGCTCTGTTTGGGAGTCACTTGCTTGTGCAATTGTATGTTGATTTACCACTAAAATCGATCCGACAAGTAGTGATAAGTAGATGTAATATTTCATTATTTTATTTTGAATTTCAATATAACTAAATGCATACGTTAAACTAAAAATCCATATTGGTTATTAGTGGTTTATAATAAGGATAACGCCATGGCTATCATAAGTTGCATTAGTGTTTTCGTAGGGAATTGATGATAGCTAATGTTATGTTTCTTTATATGAATGAATTATTGATTAGCTTTTACTCTTACGACTGAGCTCAGTATCAGATCATGAAAACCTTGTTTTTTATTAGTGAAAAGGATAGGTATAATTCCCACTAGAAAGCCAAACACTGCAAAGCCCAAAATAAACCTGACAAAGGATTCGAGATAAGTCAATTTTGTACCATCTAAATGTTCTACTTTTAACCCCATCAATTTCTTCCCATATGTACCTCTTTCGTCTGAAGCGTTAAAGTACGTTGAGTAAGCACACCATACTATGAGTTGTATAAGGCTATAATTGAAGTTGAGGTCACGCATATTGACAATTACTATTGTTGGGAGTAAAATTAAATTGACGATAATTAAATCTCCTACGTGACTAGCTAACCGCTGTCCGAATCGAGCATATTGACTCATATTTTTAATTCCTTAGTTGATTTTGTTGGATAGACATAACGTTGATATTAAAAAGTATTTCAATACTTTTAGCTAATGTTGTGTGTGTTTTTAGAGTCTTTCTATTTTCCCTATAGAAACTCCCGTAGCTTCAATAAGGGTGTGTTTTTAATACTTGGATACAATTAGCAATAGACTTTTTCTTTACTTCATACCTTATTTTTTATTAAAAAAGTTTAGTAAAATATTTGTAAGTCTCTGTGGTTGATCCTCTTGAATAAAATGATTTGATTCTAAGATAAAATGTTCTTGCTTATTGGCACCAGGAATAAGGTTTTGGAGTAACGAATCCTTTCCTTCCCAAAGTGAATCTTCGTGATTACCCCAAATTGTTATAAATGGTTTTTCATAAGTTCTTAACTTTCTTGTAAGTCTTTTATTTATAAGGCCTTCTTTGTCATTTGGGTTATCAGGTATTAGCCAAGGGAATTTTCTTACTGCATAATTATCTGACGGATTTTTAAAAGGTTCATCATACTTTTTTTTGATTGAATCAGGGATTTTTGAATAAGTACCCCAATCCATAATATTACCAGCAGAAAAGCTACTATCCGATTTAGCATATTGTCTAAATCCAAGGAAACTTTCAGGCAGTTTCTCTGTCCCATCAAATAAAAAGCCATATGAGATTGCCACTTTATCAAATAGTTGTGGCTTTTCTGCAATTATCCGCAATGAAATCATAGCGCCCCAGTCATGAGCAAAAAGATGGATGTTTTTAAGTCCTAATTTGCTTATAAACTCAGTGAGCCATTTAGTGTGGTTCGAGTAGGTAATTAAATTAAAATTTTGAGGTTTAGATGAGTTTCCAAAACCTATTAAATCTGGAACAATAACACGATAACCCTTTTTGCATAAATTTGGAGCGATATTACGATATACCAATGAATAATTCGGTTCTCCATGTAAAAGTAATATGATTTTTTCTCCTGTAGGATTTAAATCTAGATAGGCCATTTTTAAACCTTCATCAACCTTTACAACTTTGTAATTATCTGTTAAAAAGAAGGTCGTAGAATCGTATTTCTCATTCGTATTACTATTTGTACACGAACTCAAAGCTATTGCTAACAGTACTCTCCATAATATTTTCATTTTCTTCATAGAGTGTTTAATTGATTTTAATGACCGCCAACAATTTAAGAGCTTGTTTAGAACCACATCTTTTGGAATAAAATTCCTCTAATTTTGACTGATAAAGTCCTGATTATCCCCAAATAGAACCACTATTAGGCTCAAATCAGAACTTTATCAGTCAATTTATAGAAGTTTTATTCTCAAAATCTGGATTCCAAACAAGCTCTAATAAAAGCCACTAATGGCCTTTACCCTGAAATAATTGGAAATAAAAGAACATTGCTTTTATACCCATTTCATCAATTCTTCTTTTAATTTAATAACAACTTGAATTATTACAAAATAATATTTGGGAGTCAACTGTGATACTTCGCTATCTTTTGGATACTGTTGGTACCGATAAAATCTGAACTCCTTGAGCAATATTCGCTACTTATGTTACGCAGAGCGGTCTAGCGATACCCTGTACTAGTGATCCCATCTTCAGAAAACATCAACACTATTTCTTCGTAGACGATGGGTTAGAAGCCCACTACTAAGGATATTAAAGTTGAATAATTAACCGACATACTTCTTACGTGAAGAGATGGATGAAGACTTACCATCCCTACCCACCTCTATGTGATTTCTCTACAGACAACCTCCCTTCTTATCAGAATACAATTCCTGAGTCGCTTCATTATGTAGGAAAATAATTGACACAAAGAATTGAAAGATTGTTTTGTACCGTCAGGCATCGATGTAGTAGACTTGTTCGAAAGAGCCTCTCATTTTCCAAAGTAATTAAAATACATTGGGATGCTTTTAGATTTTTCGTCTGGCACTACAATTTAGAACACCAGCCTTACGACTGATACACTGCCGTTTATTCTATTCTTCTCAATTTGTATTCCCAGTTATCTCCTGATTGCTCATATTGAATCCATAAGGTTTCATTTGTTATTTCTACAATTGTTGCTTTAATATCTTCAGAGGTTTGACTGATAAATAATATTTCATTATTCCCATTCATTTCCCAATTTCTGGTTACTAAGTCTTCTTCTATATGATTATTTCCATCTGAATAACTGATATGGCATGTCCCATCTTCCTTTATTTTAAACCCACTTCCATATGCACCAAGTATGATATATGGGCTACCCGATTTAAACTCAGCTTCCTCTCCGAGATCATGTCTTTTGTATTGATAGGAATACCAACCTTTATCGTTTTGTATCATTTCATTAGTAGAAGGATTTATTTTTTCTTTTGTACAGCCTGAATACAGAAATATTAATACTAATAGAATAAGATAATTGTGTTGTTTCATTCTTTGTCTTTAATTTTTTTTTTGAGCATAACGCTGCAGCTATCATCAGTTACGTTGGCGTGTTTACAAGGAGTTAACAATAACTAGTGTTGTGGAGTGTTTTTAATTTTGAGTTAAATCTAATTCCCAACACTTTATATACATTGATTCTGTTTTTCTCTTAGGATATAAGACAGTATAGATAATTTTATCACCACCAAAACAATCATCACTTCCGTATTTCTTAGGATTTGTATTCCACTCACTCCCTTCACTTATTTCTTTTTTTAATACAATAATATCTAAGTGATAGTAACCTGTAGAATCCATTAAATTTTTAGTTAAAATCTCATATGCTTTGGTATAGCGTTTCTGAGAAACATCTTTTTGATATGAGATCAACTTATTTTTGACAAAAATTTGAATGTCATCAGCAGGGCAATCTATACAGGTTTCATCGTATTTTTCAACTAAAATAATTGTATCACTTGGGTTAGACGTAATTATTTTTTGCAATTCACTTTCATACTGAACCCTATATTTTTTCTGCATTTCCAACTTAGCATACATTGTTTGAGCAGAGGAAAAAGGGGACTCTCTTATTGACAGCTTCTGGCTATTATAAATCTCCTGATTTATTTGCCCTATCACAGAGTAACTTTTAAATAGTAAAAAGCTGATCACAAATATTACCTGTTTCATTACCTATTATTTAATACACTACAACTTTTAGTGTAAAATGCTTTTCAATGCATTTTTACACTGTGTTCTGTTTTCGCTTTTTTTATATCTAAATTGATTGATTCTTCAACTGACATTAGTCTCCAAAAAAGGAATTACTATATTTTTTTAGAATTCAAAAACTCCCTTCTCCAGAGTCTAATCATTATTCCTAGCACTATTAGACTTGCGCCAAAAGCTGTATCAAGGTTAGTTGACCTTGAATCCATCCCGTTTAACACGGTTATAAAAGTCCCACCAATGATTGTAGCGAATTCAATTACTATCCAGATATATTTATTTTGCATTCTTTCTATTGTTTCGTGAAACACAACAACAATTTAATAAAAGCCACTAATGGCCTTTACCCTGAAATAATTGGAAATACAAAAACATTGCTTTTATACCCCCTTCATCAATTCTTCTTTTAATTTAATCACAACTTGAATTATTACAAAATAATATTTGGGAGTCAACTGTGATACTTCACTGCCTTTTGGGTACGGCAGATGCCGATAAAATCTGAACTCCTTGACCAGTAACCACTTTACACAGGGCGGTGCCCTGTGCTAGCGGTGCCCTGTGCTAGTGACCCCTTATGCTAATCCCCCCCTATGCTAGCGATGTCCTATGGTAGTGATGCTCTGTGCTAATGATATCCTACTATTTTTTCCTCATCCCCTTCACCAACTCATGCTTTATTAAATGAAAAGCAGCTCTTAGAGGAGAGTAGCGGAGGTTTAATGGTTTCCCCTTGGAGAGCAGTTCTATTTGCTTATTATAATAGCCTGCGATGGCGTTATCCTGCAAGGCTGAAAAAGCCACCTTTGTATTTTCTGTTTGCGCTTCCTCTTCTTTACCCTGAAGCCATTTCTTGGGAAAGTTTTCATACAACAAATAAGGTCTTGCCACTCCTATGACATCTACCTCTCCTTCTGACAGTACCTTATTGGCAAAAGCAAGGGTACGGAAACCTCCCGTCAACATTAAGGGCATGCTAGCAATGGCTTTTGCCTTTTTTGCAAACTCAAGGAAGAATGCCTCTCGCTGCAAGGTAGAAGTGCGTAGACCTTCCTCAAAGAAAGCGACTCGCTCATACGTCCCTCCTGATACCTCCAGCAGGTCAACGCCTTCCTGGTTCAGCATCTGAATCACTTGTAGAGATTCTTCTTCCGTAAAGCCTCCTCGTTGAAAATCTGCTGAATTGATCTTTACAGAAATCCCAAATGCGGGACCACAAGCTTGGCGTACCTCCCGAATCACCTCTAGTAGCAACCTTGCCCTATTCTCCAGGGTTCCTCCGTAGCGATCGGTTCTTTGGTTCGTCAAAGGACTCAAGAACTGACTGAGCAAGTACCCATGAGCAGCATGAATCTGTACACCCGTGAACCCTGCTTTTTGACAAACCTTGGCTGTTGTCCCAAAACGCTTCACCAGCTCCTCCACTTCCTGGAGACTCATTGGTCGGGGCTTGGCAAACAAGCCTAATTTCTTTAGATGCACATCCGAAGCCGATACTGGTTTTCTGTTCACCAAGATACTCGTCTGCCTTCCGGAGTGGTTCAACTGTGGCCAGATGTGCTGTCCTTTCTCCTGTCCTATTGCTGCCCACTGCTTTAGAACCTCCAAATGACGCTCATCTTCTATGGCCACATTTCCTGCCGACTCCATATAGCGATGATCCACCATCACATTCCCTGTGATCATCAATCCTGCTCCCCCCTCAGACCAGGTGCGGTACAGTTGCAGATGTTTTTCATTAGGGCCATAATCCGAATTGCTTAGGCGCTCGGTCATCGCTGCTTTTACGATACGGTTTTTCAACGTCAGGCCGTTGGGCAAGGTAATGCTGGTATTGATGTTCATGGTTCGTTTAGTTTATTTTTTTGTGAAGGTAGGGTTGTTTGGGGCTTAATCGCAAGTTCAATTGGGAGGATAAATTGAGATTGGGTATTTAAGTGTTATGTTCTGGATAGGGATGGGGTGATTAAATTGGAATAAATAATCGTCATGTTCCGTATAGTGACGGATTGAAATCCGCCCCTATGTGATGTCACCCTTTCAGGGTTTTGATAAATAACCCCGAAGGGGTGGCATCACATAGAGGTGGGTAGGAACGGTAAGTCTTCAACCCATCTCTTCTCGTAAGAAGTCTGTCGATTAATTATTCTTAATCAAGCCATCATTAATCTGATTCATCCTAATGATTTAATCCCAAATATACCGTTCATCATATTTCACCTCATATTTTCGAAGTATACGGCGAAACTCATCCTGAAAAGTCACCCCTTCATGATGAGATTTTTGATTTTCAATATATCGAACTACCTTATCGGCATCATAAGGTGTGACAGAAAAAGCCCCATACCCCTCTTGCCAGTAGAAGTATTCAAATTTAGGTCCCAGCGACTTAATCCATTTGGAAGAATTCCCTTTGACAAGTCTTGCCAAATCAGCCATTTTAATATTTTTGGATAGGTTGCACAAAATATGGATATGATCTACGTACCCTCCCACCTTCAATACTGGACTATCAAATTGATTACACAGCCCTCCTAGATAATCGTATATTTCTACTTCAAACTCAGGAAGTATCAGAGCCTCTCTATGTTTAGTACTAAAAACCAAATGGATATAGTTTTTGACGAGGGATTGTGGCATAATTATAACAGCTTTAAGTGAGGATACAGTATAAGGAAGGAGAGTGAGAGAATATAGCAGTGAATGAATAAAATAACTTGAAGAAAAATAATAGAAGGTGAAGTTCAATCAGTAACCGCCATGTTTCGTATAATGATGGGATAATTAAGGTTGAATATTTATCCGTCATATTTCGTATAGTGACGGATTGAAATCCGCCCCTATGTGATGCCACCCTTTCAGGGTTTTAAGGTATAATCCCGAAGGGATGACATCACATAGAGGTGGGTTTCAACCCATCTCTTCGCGTAAGAAGTGTGTCGGTTAATTATTCAAACTTAATCAACCCATCTCTTTGCGTAAGAAGTGTGTTGGTTATTTATTCAACCTTAATTAACCCTAGGCGGAGTTGAGGGGGAATATTTATGACACTTAAATATCCAACCCCAATTATCAATTATCCCCTAACCTAAATCAACTAAAAAATTAGTTAACAAGCCTGAAAAAATAACCGTGTCTGTTCTCCACGGCTACCTTCTCAAACTCAAGGGCTCTAAACGTTATTGTAACTTAAAGGCAATAGGTAAAACTCTTCTACTCCGTACCACTTCTCCATCTACCGTACCCGGTTTCCACTTCATATTGACCGCTTTCAATGTTCTTATAGATTCATCATCACAGCCTGCTCCGATTCCTCTAAGTACCTTAAAGTTAGAAAGAGATCCATCTTTTTCCACCACGAAGCCTATATATACTTTTCCTTCTATACCTTCTTTCTTTGCTTGTTCTGGATATTTCATGGTTTCTCCAATAGCCTTATAGAAAACTTGTAAGCCCCCTTCAGGTACCGATTCATATCCATTATCTACCACATCATAAACAGTGTCATCCTCTACTGACTCTAAAGTATCGGAAGTACAAGCATTTATCAACATGGCTCCAATCAATACCGGCAATACTAACAACATTTTCCAATTCGCCACGAAAGCAGTTCTTTCTTTTTTCATCATGTTTAAACGATTTTGAGTTTGAGATTGATTAAATGTGTGCGCAACAGTCAGGCCCAGACTGTCGAACAGGCTTCGGATCAGCAGTTGGCGATAGGAGTCCATATCCTCTCGCTTCACCACTTCACGGTCTGCTATATATTCATGAATAGTTCTTAGTTCTTTTTTAAGGAAATAGAGCATAGGATTAAACCAAAAAACGCAATGCACCAACGCTACCAAAAGCAAATCATAGGTATGTCCATCTTTGATATGCTTGCGCTCATGTCGATAAATCTTGTCGGCTTCCTCAGTACTCAGAGAGGCTGTATTATCCCAAAAGAGATACGGTCCAAAAGAAGAAGTCGGAACCTTCCCTTCGGTATGAATCACCCCTATGCCTTCTTGCCATTCTACCTTTTCACCTAACACATAACGGAAGACACCTACTATTCTTTGAAGGAATATCCACAGACTTACCATTACTCCCAATCCATACGCTCCCCATAGCACAATCCCTAACCTATTGCTTTCGGCTTCTTCTGCTCCCATTTCCATAGGGGCCAGCAACATTGTTTGCCATCGTTCCCAATTGATACGTTCCGTCAAGCCCTGTTGTTCTGTCAAGAGTCCAGAGAAATCTAATAAAGGAGCCACCAGGCTCAATAAAACAGTACACAATAGATAGTAACGATTGCGTTGAAAAAACGTCTCCTTTCTAAAAAAAAGAGTATAAGGGATCAGGCACAAGCCCGTTAGTAGGGTTGCTTTTAATAAGTACAACATAACAGTGAACAGTTAGCAGTTAGCAGTGAACAATGAACAGTAGACAGTGAAAAGTTAAAACTACTGCTCACTGCTCACTGTTCATTCCTCACTGTCTATTTATTGTTTTTCATCAACTCCTCCATTTCTTTGAGGTCGATGTCATTTTTCTCCATGAAAAAGGAAAGCATCTTCTCGAAGGAACCACTAAAGTAGCTGCCTATAAAGTTCTTCAAGAATTGATTGCTATAGGTATCCTTGTCGATCAAAGGATGGTATTTATGGGAACGTCCTACCGTTTCATACCCCACAAAACCTTTTTGCTCCAGAATTCGGATAATGGTAGAGACGGTATTGTAAGCAGGCTTCGGCTCCTCTAGTTCCTCTATCACCTCCTTTACAAAAGCTTTCTCCAGCTTCCACAACACTTGCATCACTTGCTCCTCGGCTGTCGTCAGTTTTTTCATGGCGCTATCGTTTTTAATTTTTGAGATGCTGCAATATAGAACTAAGAATTTAGTTTAAAAATATTTTCAACTATTTTTTTAGTTCAAAGATCGGTTATCGGGCGCCCGCAAACCTTTTTCAATCGACTACCCTATTACGTATCATCGACACTTATAAATCATACATTAACGTATCATCAACACTTAAATAAGAAAATATACGTCTCACTTCATGAATTACCCTAATTATTGATAACCATATAAGGTATTAATAAACAACCACTTAATAGTATCAATCAAAAAAATAACGCTTAATAGATCGATACTATCCCTTCCTTTTCAAGAACTGACACGAACGCCCCCTATTCTTTTAGGAATATTGTAAATGTCAATATGACACTATCTTATAACAATCACACTTACCATCCCATACGCTTTACAAAGGGGGGATTTTATCTACTTCCTTTTCCTGTCATCAGGGCAAGGAATAGGTATTATTACAATTATTCCTATCGGAAACATAATCATCAACAATGAACTATTTGAGACACACATTACAATGGATTATCGGCCTATTTTTAATAGGCCTGTCCCATTCGCTGTATGCGCAAAGCGCTGATGGCTCGGAAGTCCTCTTACAAGGCTTCCATTGGAACTCCGCCAACACTACGACCAAGAACTGGTGGAACAACCTATCCACTAAAGTAGACGCCATCGACAATGCCGGATTTGACGGTATATGGCTCCCTCCTTCTTCCGATGCGGGCGACCGTGCAGGTTATCTTCCCCGAAAATGGTATGACCTGAACTCCAACTACGGTACAGAGGCAGAACTTAGAAGTATGATCTCCTCTTTCAACACCAAGAACATCAAGGTGATCGGAGATATTGTGATCAACCACCGAGTAGGAACTACCGGTTGGTCCGATTTCACAGAGCCTACCATGGGATGTTGGGCCATTACCTCTGACGATGAGGTCAATACTGACCCAAATAGCCCAGAGCAAGGTAGTGCCTGCGGTAGTCCGGATACAGGAACACCTTATAGTGCAGCCAGAGACATTAACCACGCTGATAGCCGCGTAAGAACGGAGATCAAGAACTGGATGAACTGGTTGATTTCTGATGTAGGCTATGCTGGATGGCGTTATGACTATGTACATGGGTTTGCTACGGGGTATTTTAAGGAATATAACGATGCCACGAGTCCATTTATCTCTATTGGAGAAATGTGGAGAAGTGATGCCCAAGAGATTGTTGACTGGATCGATGGCACACAAGGTAGTTCTACTGCTTTTGACTTTGCCCTAAAATATAAATTACATGATGCTGTAAATGGGAACTATGGTGTACTTGCCCGTAACGGCAGTGGGCAGTTGCCGGGCGTGATGGGCATCTGGCCTCAGAAAGCCATCACCTTCTTGGAAAACCATGATACAGAGCCTGCTCGTGCAGAAGATCATCCGGGTAACCAATATCCAAATGACCCTACGAGCAATACACAAATCCTTCAAGGGTATGCGTATATCCTTACGCACCCGGGTACTCCTGTGGTATTCTACTCTCACCTTTTTGACTATGGGGTGTACGATGAGATTGCCGAAATGGTACAACTGAGAAAGGCGAATGGATTAACACATAGCAGTACTGTAGCCATCCAACAAGCCGATGGTGGAGGTTATGCCGCTATTATTGACAATAAAGTAGCCATGAAAATTGGTGGAGGCAACTGGTCTCCAGGCAGTGGATGGGTACTGCAAGCTAGTGGTCCAAACTATGCGATCTGGGATAAAGGTGTAGGAGTCAATAAACCTCCTGTGGTAAGCATTAGCCCTGCAATCCTGCAGTCCGCTACTCCTTTGGATGTTACCTTGAGTGTGACCGATGATGCCGACAGCAACCTTCCTATCTATTACACACTGGATGGAAGTACACCAACTGCTGCTTCCAGTGTTTACAGCAGCCCTATTAACCTTACAGCGACTACCACAGTCAAAGCTATTGCTATTGACTCCCAAGGCGCGACAGGAAGCAATGAGCAAACGTACTATATAGGAGAGGAACCTCCGGTAATGACGGTATACGTTAAGAAACCTGCCACATGGAGTGCAGTTTATGCCCATTACTGGGACGTATCCCCTACCAATGCGCTGGCAGATACTGAATGGCCAGGAACAGCACTCACACCTGTAGAAGGTACTGCTACCTGGTATTCCCTTGAAATGAGCGGGGCCTCATCCGCCAATTTTGTTTTCCATGACAATGCTGGTAACCAAAGTGACGATATTATTATCACAGGAACCGCATGGTATGATGAAGGAACAGTGACAACTTCTTGTCCAGGCGACTGTCCTGCAGAGGAAACTGTCACCTTGGCGGTATCACCAGCAGGAACTGCTTTTGATACTTCCATTGCGGTAACCCTTACGGCCTCAGCAGGTGCTACAACCTATTATACCACGGATGGTAGCGACCCTACGACAAGCGATCTAGTATACAGTGGACCGATCACTTTAACGGCTACTACGTTACTAAAAGCACGAGCATTTAACAGCAGCAACAGCTCCGACATCATCAGCGAGCAGTATACATTAAATGAGGTACAGCCTATAGCGGATACACCTGTATTCTCGGTAGAGGGAGGAAATTTTGACACTAGTATTTCCTTTACATTAAGCAATACTTCCGGCTGCTCTATCTACTATACCACAGATGGCAGTACACCAACGGCTAGTAGTACACCGTACACAGGAAGTATTACGCTTTCGGAGACCACTACCGTAAAAGCGATTACTGTTTGTGATACAGATGATAGCTCGGTAGTTGCTTCTTATACCTTTACCAAGAATGAAGAGGTGATTATTCCAGTAGGCAATAATGATTACTTCACGTGGGATAATGCCACTGTATACTTTACCATGACCGACCGTTTCTACGATGGAGACCCTTCCAACAACAATGCTTATGGAAGAGGAAAAGACGGTAATGGCAATGACTATACGGACGACTCTTCCGCAGGAGAGTTCCACGGTGGTGACCTGAAAGGGATGACCGCTAAACTAAGAGAAGGCTACTTCGAGAGCATTGGTGTCAATGCAATCTGGATTACCTCTCCGGTAGAGCAAATGCACGGATGGGTAGGCGGTAGCTCCGATGGCTCTTTCCGTCACTATGGTTACCACGGTTACTATGCCCTGGACTGGAGTGAACTGGACAAGAACATGGGTACCGAGGCCGATTTCCAGGAATTCATTGATGAAGCCCACAGCAGAGGTATTCGTATCATCGTGGATGTGGTGATGAACCATACAGGCTATGTCACTATGCACGATATGGAAGAGTACAACTATGGTAGTCTGGATGCAGGCTGGAAAGGATGGAGTCCTTCTGGAGCTGAAAGCTGGCACTCTTACCATGATTTGTTTGTGGATTATAACAGTGGAGGTACGTGGTTGAGCAACTACTGGGGAACGGACTGGATGAGACATCCTGATATTACCGGTTATGATGATTGTACTTCAGGAGGTGGTATTGATAACTGTGTAGGCTTCTTGCCTGACCTGAAAACTGAAGATGTTTCTACGGTAGGCATCCCTCCTATTCTAGTCAATAAGTGGACACAAGAGGGAACTTTAGCTGAGAAAACGGCAGAACTGGACAACTTCTTCCAAACAACAGGATTGCCAAGAGTAGTTTCCAACTATATGATTTTCTGGTTGACCGACTGGGTTAGAAAATACGGTATTGATGGCTTCCGTGTAGATACTGCCAAGCACGTAGAGTTGGAGCGTTGGAATCGCCTGAAACAATATGCGGTACAAGCGCTGCAAGACTGGAAAACCGAAAATCCAAATAAGAAACTGGATGACCTTGATTTCTGGATGACAGCCGAAGTATGGGGACACGGTAAAAACAAGTCTGAATACCATACGGATGGAGGATTCAACTCTGTGATCAACTTCAACCTGAAAAACGATGCAAGGGTAAGCAGCAGAGACGCTTCTTCTTTAGAGTCTCTATTCTCTGAATATGCGAGCATTAATGAGGACCCAACATGGAACTCCTTAAGTTACCTATCGTCTCATGACGTTCCTCCTTTGTTTAACAGAGGGTCACTGCAGGCTGCTGGTCCTGGTTTCCTTCTTCTTCCGGGTGGTATTCAGATCTTCTACGGAGATGAGTCAGGAAGACCGGAAGGTAGCTGGTCTGATGCTGAGCAAAACACGCGTTCAGACATGAACTGGGGGAACTTCAATACGGCACAACACGAGGTATGGAAAAAGCTAGGAACTTTCCGTCGTGATCACCCTGCCGTAGGTGCAGGATCACACCAACAGATTGGAACAAGTCCTTATACGTTTGTAAGGGATTACGAAACGGAAGACTATGCCGACCGTGTCATTGTAGCTATTGGTGCTAGTGGAAACGTAACCTTCAATGTAGGGAACTACTTCTCTGATGGGGATACGATCATCGACCACTATACAGGAGCAATGGATATTGTAGACAATGGTTCCGTTAGCTTTACCGCAGATAGCGAGGGCATTGTCCTATTGTATAACCCTCAGTACAACGGAGATGGAAGACCAAGAATCACTATCAGTCCAAATACGTCTTACAGTCCGGACCCTATTGAGGTAACCATCTCTGTAACGGACAAGACGGATACAAATCCATCGGTATACTATACGACCGATACACAACTAAGCACGGAAGATCTTACAGGTTGGGATACCTATGCCGGTAGCTTTACCTTAACGGAAAGTGCTACCGTTAGAGTGGTAGCCATCAATAGCAGCGGCAAGCAAGCTTATGCTGAAATGGCTTATACCATTGGAGCGATCCCGGCCATGGATATCTATTACTATAAACCTGCCGGTTGGAATACCGCTTATATGCACCACTTCGATGCCCTACCTGAAGGTAGTGTAGCCAACTCAGTATGGCCTGGCGTAGCCATGACGGATATCGGTAACGGATGGTATCATGCATCTATCAATGCCCTATCTTCTGGTATTATCTTTAATGATAATGGAGGAACACAAACGGATGACCTGACACGTACAGGTACAGGATGGTATCGTGATGGACAATGGTATGATAACTGTCCTGGTGATTGCCCTGGACCACAAGTTCCTGAAGTAAGCATTTCTCCTGAGGGCGCCAACTTTGACACAGGCAGCGGAACGGTCAGTATCTCAGCCACACAAAACGGCGTCATCTACTATACCACAGATGGTACGATACCAACGAGCAGTAGCACTGCCTATACTGGAAGTTTCCAAGTATCTGGAAGTGCAGGAAGCACAGTAACCGTTAGGGCAATTGCGATCAACGAAGTAGGTACCTCTGAAGAAGTTACGGCCGACTTTACCTTTGATGCAATCAAATCCTTTACCGTATATGCCAAAGGGTACTCTCATCTCTATTACTGGGATGTAACCGATGGCGCTACCGTCACAGAAGCCAATCCTGTAGCTTGGCCGGGAGTAGTGATGGAAGATGCCTTTGAAGTAGGTGCAGGATGGAAAAAGTATACCATTACTGGAGGGACATGTGCCAAGGTAATCTTCACCAATAATGGTAGCGGACAAACTGCAGACCTGAATACTTGTGGAGATGAAGGCTATGAGAATGGCCAATGGGTAAGTATCGGTCCTGATGAAACCGCTCCTGTACTTTCAGGCACACCAGATGAAGGCACCTATGCCGGAACAGTAACGGTAGACCTATCAGCGACAGATAATGTCGACAGTAGTCCTACGATCTACTATACTACGGATGGCAGTACACCAACAACTGCTTCCAACAGTGGGGAAGGTAACGTATCGCTTACCTTCGATACAGAGGGAACCTATACGGTCAAAGCTTTTGCACAGGACGATGCAGGAAATACTTCAGCCATTAGTACCCAAGTATTTACGGTAGAAGCTGTCCAAGGAGGATTTACGGTATACTTCAAGGATTACAGCAATCCATTCATCCACTTCTGGAACGCAGTACCTGCAGGCAGTATTAGCAGTACCACCTGGCCAGGTGTAAGTATGCAACTAGAAGCAAACGGATGGTACTCTTATACCTTCCCGAATAATGTGACTGCAGTTAACCTATTGTTCCACAACAATGCCGGAACAAAAACTGCCGACCTGATGAGAGACAAGGATGGCTGGTACAAAAACGGGCAATGGTATGATAGCGAACCTATCGTCACTGGACTGACTATCCACTTCAAGAAACCAGCAGACTGGGCAGGAGCCAAGATCCACTACTGGAATGTTGCTCCGGCTGGAATTGCTGCCAGCACTTGGCCTGGTATCGACATGGCCTCAGAAGGGAACGGATGGTATCAGTACACTATCGAAGGAGCTACCGCAGCCAACCTACTCTTCCACGATGGTAGCGGCAAGCAAACCGGTGACCTTTACCGTGACAGCGAAGGATGGTATGACAACGGATGGAGCAGCTCTTCTTCCCGCCTGACCTTCAAAGCTCCAGTAGCTGAAGTCACCGCTTACCCTACTCCATTCAACGAAATGGTACATGTAAGCTTCCAGGTGCAGACATCACAAGTCGTTACGATAGAAGTCTTTGACCTCAAAGGCCAACGCGTACAGACCTGGAGTGGTACGGCTCAAGAAGGACAAAACACCGTCCAATTGCCAATGAATCATTTACAGAAAGGATTATACCTTGGTAGAATTCTCTCTACAGACCTCAGTCAAACACTGAAAATGATCAAGCAATAAACTAAAATGGCTTGGGAGAAAAGGGAAACCTTTCTTCCAAGCCATCTTTTTGTTCATGATGTTTAATTGAGCTTCGCTCGTTCATAGTGTTTAGTTGTTTCTTCTTATTCCTAGTGGACCAATTGCTAAGTTTCCTTATAAAAAAAAAGACATCTGCTCTAAGAGTTCAGTGTAGCCTGCGAGGCACGAGCAAGGCGAAACGCTCTTAGAGCTAAATAGCAGTAAACTATCAGTTTATTTAACGTTTAGTCCACTAGTGGTCTAAACACAAAGTTTTCTGATAGAAATAAAGATTTTTGTTGAAAGTACGGAAGAGTCAACTCACTTCAAATAAAGTAACCCTTCTTAAAGTCTGCTTAAGCATACTACTCTATTTAATTACCTACCCTAGAATGATAATCCCCATCAAACGCTTCCCAAAACGCTTCCCGATACGGTACGCTATCCAGTTTTCTTAACAGCAGATAACTATTCGGAGAGCAATTATCCTTATCAATGCGCTGCACCTCCTCTATATTTTGAGATAACAGCTGATACTTTCCCTCTAACTGATACTTCCCGTATTGCATGGACACCGTATAATGTGTCATAATATGCTTTCCATGTTCATTTTTTTGATAATAATAATCAAGGGCTGTAAATAATTTCCTCCCATCAAGCAACACTTTATAAAGCACGGTAGTATACCTTTTAAGCGCAAGGGTTTCCTTACACAAATACGCCTTTCCAAAGTACTCTGATGAATCTCGTTGAATTCCTGCCTCATCCAAGTTCCTATTGCTATGGAAATGTAGAATATAATATGGGCTATCCTTCCCTACTCCTGTTTCCACCTCATAATCATAGGACTTTACAAATATCTTAGACAAGACACTATGCCAACCAAAAGCGGGATTATACAACCCTTTACTCCTTGACCAATGGCCATATACTAAGTAGTTAAACAACTTTGTACTATCTTCCACCACTAATGCTTTATGAATACGCTGTTCTTTTAGAATTTCGGGCTCATTCCGTTCAATTAATTTTCGATCTACATAACGGGTCAACACATACTCATGGTCTCCCATCAAACTATCTTCCTCAAAAAGCCTAAATCGGTAATGGTAATCGACATTGTGTGGCTCTGCATAATGATTTTTCTTACGACTTTTATGATAACGCTTCAACAACTGTTTTGGCGTCATTGGCTTACTCCTGATCGTCAAGGCTTCCATCTCCAGCACTTTTTCCTGAAGTTTTAAGACTAAGGAATCCGTCTTTTTCAACCCAAATACTCCTGTTTCATAAGAGGCGGAAGATACCTCGATAGAATCTGTCGTCTTGGCTGTAATTGTAAACTTTCCTTCCGCATCACAAACGGTCCCCTGATCTGTGCCCTGTAGCTTAATTAAAGCAAAAGGGATCGGTTCCTTAGTCGTGGTATTTTGCACCTGTCCCTTGTAAGTCACTCCCTCCCTGCTTTTAACCTGCGTAAACTTCCTTTTATACTGCATAGAAGCTTCTTCTTTTAAATGGTAGGAAACGGTTGTTTTTGGAATGCTATCCGATGTTTCATCCACACCCGACTTAGAAGTAGCTCCGATAATAGAGTCCATATAAACCATGCCGTCAAACACCTCTGACCAATTTCCTTCTACAGGAGTAAATTCCATATTGGTAGATACAAACACACTATCTTTTAAAGGTATAAAAGTGGTAGAAGTACCTTCTGACAACAACCGTCCTTCCAAGCTATTGGAGGGAGGGGTAGGAACCTCTTCCGAATACATTTCAAACCAACGCTTATACTCCCCTTTTCCGGTCGTATAGGCATAGCTGCGTACCGCCTCAGCACCCAATGCCTTAACGACCGTTTCTCCCATAGGAATAAAAGCGTTCAGTTCTTCCTGTTTTACTGCTTGAAACCCTTTGGCAAAATGCCCCGAGGCCCCCCAGCAAATCACTTTGGCGTCAGGATTTTGCTCCAGATAAAAAAGAAGATTTTTCGCCATTTGAAGATCTCGTCCATTACCATCTTTAGCTATCCAGGTCTCCGCATTCTTTAGGTAAATTTTCTCTGTTCGATACCAATCAAACATCGCTTTGGCACTCAGAATCTCTTGCTTGACATAAGCCTCTTCTCCCTGATCAGAAAGCGTCATAGTAGCCTCATAAAGTTGCTCAAACGTTTTTCTTTTTTCCTTACTAAAATAATCAATCGTTTTACTGTAATATCCTACAGACAAATCATCAAGCTGACTAATGATCTCTCCCACCTGTTCCCAGGAGATTTCTTGCTGTTGAGGGATATATCCTTTCCATCGTTCTGTCAAGTAATCAGAAGGTGTTCCCGATGTCATTTGCGCATCAAAACCAGTAACATTAACATCACGATGAGTTTCTAGCCAGGATAAAGTAGGCTGAAATTCTTTTGCCTGTGTCCATATCGGAAAAATCGCCCGGTTCAGGTAATTACGGTACAAGGAATCATGTTCTGCCTTGCGGTTAAAAGCATAAAAGCTACTTTCAAAAGCAATCTTATTAAATCCTTTTTCTTGATAAAGAAGTTCTATCAATTTTTGTTTATGCTCGAAGATATTCCCCTCGGAATGCATTATTTCACCAAGAAATACGACACGAGCATCACCTACATCCTCCAAAAAACGCTGTTCAAACTCACGCTGCATATTGACCGAACTTTGGGAAAAAGAAAAGTGTACACTGAGGAAGGAAAGAGAAATAAAAAAAAGGAGTCTCATCAAATATAAATCTTTAATAGTTTTTGCTAATAGTTAACGAAAATAATAGTCCTCTACGTAAACCCCTCATCAGTTCCCTAACAAAGCTTCCTCTTTCTCGGAAAAAATCAACTTCTGAATTCTTCCATTCTTACCCAAAACCCATCCATATTTTCCAGAAGGGGCTATCTCAAATGTATAATAGTATTTCTGATTCAACTTGGTCCAGGTTTTTCCTTGATCGGTAGAATAGTCTATTCCTTTCATCCCAGCAGCGATCATCATTCTTTTATCTTTGATTGTTGTGATCTGATAATATAGATCCGTAACCTCTCCAGCCTTCATTTCTTTCCAAGATTCTCCTCCATCACCGGTCTTAAAACTATATTGCTGACGAGTACCCGGTTGTTGTCCCTTAGCAATCCCTGTAACGATCGCATTTTGATCATCAGCATACTCAATACTATACAACGCCACTTTATGAAAGTTGTCGGCTACTTTTGGCAATGCATATCTTGACCAGGTAGCCCCTTGGTCTTCGGAGTGGAAAATACTTCCTTGCGTTCCACCTGCAACCATCCAAATAGTTTCTCCCTGAACCGTTATGTTATTCCCTGTCCCAGCAAACCCAATATCTCCTGCTAAGGCTTTGGGAGCTGTTTGTATTTGGTTCCAGGTGGCGCCTCCATCGGTGGTTTTCAGTAATAAGAACTGTCCATCGACAGGATCTCCGTATACAAATCCTTCCCTTTCATTCCAAAATATTATCCCGTTTAAAAACACTTCTCCAGAGGTGTTTTCGTAGCATATTTTCCAACTCAGTCCGCCATCTTCTGTTTTATATATCCTGGCAGGGTTAGTAGCCGAAACTACCAAGGCCTGGTCTTCTGAGAAGGCAATAATATCACTAAACTGAAATGCGTGGATTTCCTCCATACGATTGGCATACCAATTCTCTCCCCCATCTGTAGTACGGGCAATCATTCCATTGTTTCCACTGGCCCATACCATCGAATCATTTACAACACTAACTGCCATAAAACTTGTTTTAATAGGAAGCGACTGATCCTTGCTGTATAGTGTCACCTTTTTCCTACCAATTGGTTGTACATAAGGGGTAGAATCCTCCTCGGTAGTGGTCACTACTTCTCCCTGAATAAGGTCCATACTACTGTACTTCGTGTCCAAAATCAACTCTCCTTTTAAGGTGAGTAAACCATATTTCCCTTCTCTTTGTACTTTAATGTACTCCGGTGTAAAGAAGTCTTTTCTTTCCATCTGCCATTGCTCATTGTAACTGTGTCCCTGCTTTGTTTTTATGAAGTAATTATTCTCCAAGTATACTTGCACAGGATAATACCCCGGAAACTCTTGTCGCAACTTTTTCATGTATTCGAGATCCTCTGTGTAAAGGGCATAGCGATACGCTACGACAGGAGCATACATAAACCCTTCCTTATATTGTTGGTATAATATTTCCAATTGCTGAGGCTTATTCGACTGATACAAATCCCATAACCCGAGATAAGCTGGAAGTAGTTCAGGATTGATCGTCAATGCTTTTTGATAATAGCTTTCTGCTTGCTCTACCTCATTGATCTGATGGTAATACCACCCTACAAAATAGTCCGTACTCTTTCCATTAAAATGTTTATTCTTTAACTCCTCCACCATCATTTCAGGTGCCGGACGGTCCAATCCAGAGTATACAGAGAACAAATGACGAGCATACGTTTTAGACACCAATAAAGTAGGGTCATAAGGGTTCGCTTCATGGGCAGCGTAAGCATTATAGTTCAAGAGACTTAGAACAGCCCCCTGCAAATCATTCATATCCGTTTGGGAAATCAGGAAATCCCTGGCTTCCGGAATATCCGCTATTTGCTGTACCATATCATACACCAACTTATAGTCTTGATAATCTTTGGGGTTATTCTTAATATTCTCCTGTAACAGATCATATGCACTACGCAAATAGGTAGGATCCCTTCTCAAATGACAGAACTTATCGATTAACAATTGAGCTTCCAACCTATTCAATACCAATTCATTTGCATTTAGTAAGCGACATTTGTCCAGTAAATGCTCCGTGTCCTTATAACGTTTCAACCCTAATGCCAAACCAGCATAATGAGCATAGATCATGGGATTGAGGGAATCCTTTTCTATCGCCAATAAGAAGTTTTCCTCTGCCCGTTCCGTATCTCCCAGTTTGAGATACACCATGGCCAAGTTTAAATGACTTTTGGCTACCTCAGGCTTCAAGGCAATCGCCGCATTAAACTGTTCAATGGCATGCACATAGTCTCCTTCCAACAAATAGGTCTTCCCCAGGTTAACAATGGGTTCCGTCCAATTAGGTACCTTCTCCATGGCTGTTTTTGCACTTTTCTTCGCCTTTTCCAGCTCATTGATCTTATTGTAAAGCAAGTTCAATAGGTTATGAGGATACCCCGCATCCGGATGAATCTTGATCAATGTTTTGGCGGTACTTACAGAACGAATCACCTTACTCAGATCATTACTGACCAGCGTTTCATAAATCGTTAACAGCATAATATCTCGTTCCACTTTTTGGGTAATAAAAGGAACTCCTCTGTAAAGAACTTTTGCCGTATTAAGACATTGCTGTGCTTGCTTGATTTCCTCCAGTGCCGGATAGCTTTCCGTTCCGGAAGTCAAAGGAGTTAATACAGATTGTGCATAATTATTCAATAACTGAAAATATTGAGATTTCATCTCCTCCTTGAATGCCTGCGGTTCATTAGTGGAAAGGTATTTCTCATAAATCTGATTCGCATATTTCGGCAGCATGAATGTATAATCCATGGGATGTGCTATAATTTTGGAGGGATTATCTTTCCAGGCATACGTCACCAACACCAATTTTGAATAATCCTGGATAAAGGCACTTCCAGAAATCGTTTGGGGAGTAATCAGGTATTCTTTTTGGGCTGGTTTCTTCCAGTCAAACACCACCGTTTTATGTTCCTCTCCAGAAACAATTAATAGCCTTGAAAAAGCACCCACCTTAATGGCATTGATTTTTCCTATCCCTAGATTTTCTCCTTTGAAAATTTGCTGGCGTTTCAAGTGGCAGTACTCTAGCAGAGAGTTCTCATATCCAATAAACAAGTACTTTTGATCTACACTAACTTCCAGGCTACTCACTTTATCAGGAAGTAGAATACTATTGCTATGGATATTGGTACTAAGGTCAAAGAAGTGCAGGTACTGATCTTCAGTTACTGCTAAAAGCGTTTGTCCTACCACCTTTACATAAGAGATGCTCCCTTCCGTAAAGCCCAAAGAAAGTAGTTTATTTTTATTGAAGGTTTCTTCCTGTAAGGGTAATGTAAAAACACCTTCATCACTGCCGATATACAGCATATTCCCATCGGCAGATAACGATATGGAATACACTTTACCAATTCCCAAAGAGACCGCTCCTTCTTGTTCCAGTGTATTCGCATCCATGACTATTAACTTCCCTGAATAGTCCACAGCATACAGGCGTTGCTGTTCCTCACTCACGATCATATCCGTGATCAATGCACTTGATACGCCAGCCTTTTTCAGGAGATGCAATCCTTGAGCACTTTCTTCCCACATTCGTATCACCTTATCCTCTCCTGTGGTATATACCTTATTTCCTTGTGGATGAGCCGCAACCACAAACTCATCAGTATTGGAGATATCCCCAAAGTCTTTTTCAGAAAGCGTTAAGTAATGCTCCTGAGCTGACTCAGCGTGTTTTTGCGCATCAAAAATCAATCGCTTTTCGTGGGCGGCATCTTCTAATGCCTTAAAATATATCGTAGACAACCTTGATTGTGGTTTCTGAGGAGGTGGGATAATCCCTCTACTGTTGACTATTTCCACTCCCTCAAACGGAATGGATGAAGTTGCTTCCTTGGTATCCTCCGTTCTTTTTTTGAGCGCAATCCCATCCAAAAGAGGAGTATTTAAATTATCCGCTACGATGCGTGGATTCTGTGCATCATGGGTAGCCATCGCTACTTCATCTTCCAGATACCTTCTCAACTCCCTTAGACTAATCTTCTCATCACTATTCCTATCATTCGCCTGTTCACTAATTCCTTTTAGTAAGTAATGAGTGAAAACACCATGTCCTCCACCCCATTTTTCAGATTCCTGAGAAAGCTCATGCGCTTCACAAGAAACAATCTTAATCATATTGCCCCATCGCTGTTGCAGTACCTGTAAAGTAGCTTGTGTATTTTCCTCTGAGCTGATTAGCTTACCCGAACGACAAGCATCGGTGATAATCACTACCTCTACTCCATTGGCCGTAGCCATCCCTAATAACTCCTGTAGATCCTTAAGGTGCAGCGCATCCCCCACAAAATAGTCTGTATCAGTAGACACCTGATTCAAAAGTAAAAAGCCTCTGGATTTGCCCAATACGTTTTGAACATCTCCATGTCCAGCAAAGTAAAAGATAAAGCGATCTCCCGATTTAGATTGATTCAGCATATGATAAATCTCCATCAATAACTGCTGCTTATTAGTGGCTTCTTCGTCTGTAAAAAGCTTGAGATTTTCCGTATCGGTCTTCGCACTTTGCTTCAGTAACTCGAAAATAGCTTGAGCATCCTTGTCGGCAAAATGCAAGTCATTAATTTCTTTATAGTCTGAGATCCCAATAATCACTCCTCGAAGGGTCGAATAGGACTTCGATTCATTGGTTGGAATAGATAGTCTTCTTTCATTTTGTTGTTGCGCATACAGATGGGAAAAGGACCCTAGTAAAAGCCCTAGCAGTATGCTTATGGATAGTCTATTAGCCATGAGAATAGTATTTGATAATAATTGTTCGTTTTAGCACTTGCAGCATTCAAGTACTTAAAGGTAAAATCATTTACCATGAAAATCCTATTCTATTCTAGAAAAAGCAACATTAAGCGCTTATCTTATTTCTTACATATACACTTTGATTCTTTGAATACAGCAACGAAGTGGAGGTATGAGAATTAGAAAGTCAAAACTACTGCTTAACTTAGGGCTTGTTTGATCAACTTTTATTTTTAGACGTTCACATGAAAAAAATTGTTATCGCCTCCCTTAATCCGGTCAAGGTCAATGCAAGTTTATCTACTTTCCAAAAAGCTTTTAGTGAAGAAGTATTTGAAGCAGAAGGGTTATCCATTCCTTCGGGGGTCTCTGACCAACCGATGAGTGAAGAAGAAACACTAACCGGAGCTATCAACCGAGCAAAAGGGGCACAAGAAACAGCCTCCGAAGGAGATTATTTTGTGGGTATAGAAGGAGGTATTCAAGCGACTCCCCAAGGGATGAGTGCTTTTGCCTGGGTGTATATTCTGGATCGACATGGCCGTAGCAGTCAGGCACGAACGGCCAACTTTTATCTTCCTCCAAAAGTCACGGAGCTTATCTATCAGGGAGTAGAACTAGGGCACGCCAATGACAAGGTATTCGGAGAACTAAACTCCAAGCAAAAAGGAGGTGCTGTAGGCAGTTTGACCGCAGGCATATTGGGACGAACGGAGTATTATGAGCAGGCGGTTTTGTTGGCATTGATTCCATTTATCAATCCTCAACTTTATTTTTAAACGATTACTCAAGGTTAAAGAAATAACCGTCAGACTACAAGCTGGCTTTGTTGAATCGTTGAATTGAGCTTCGCTCGTTGAATTTCACCCTTGGTGAGTTGATTTGAGTTAAACTGTTGTATGAAGATACATAACAATCAATCAACAGTTCAACTCAAATCAACGAGCGAAGCTCAATTCAACTCAATACGAAGTATTGAAATTCAACGATTCAACAAAGTCATTTAGCAGTCTGACGGTTATGTATTGAACCTTGATTAACCCCATAAATAATCTTAAGGCATCTCTTCCAACTGTGTGGTAAGCAACCCCTCAAAACTAATCTTGTCTTTTACGCCTCCTTCTCGCAATTCCCAGTCTGCCCAAAAGGTATAGGTGATTGGCTGCTGCTCCTTGGGAAAACGTAGTTCCATATACCAGGAATCTGAGATTTCGGATGTCAGCGCTTCGATGTTTCCGACCGCTACTACCTGAGTGGCAGGTGCCGATACTGCCATCCCCAAATACTTATCCATCTCAGCCTGGGCATCGAAAGTATACAGAACTTCTTGATCGTTGATGGTCTTTTGAAAGAATTCTTTGTTATGCAGGTTCACCATACCTGTGACCAAACTTTCATCTCCTTGTAGCCCATCAACGGTAATGGATGAGATGTATCCTGAAAGTCCTTTATAGATGCTGATTACCCTGCTTACATTATACGTACGGTCTTTCACCTGCCATCCCTTATAAAGCAGCTCAAAGGAGGAATAAAGCGGACCTTCATGCAATACCCTGAATTGCTCTTCGGCGGTATCTCCCAATCGGAAGACCTCTTCGCCTATCTTGATACCTATTGCCCCAGCTCCCAGGGAGTTGCCTACCTTTAGGATGTCCATTCCCCAGGATTGTAACTCGTGGTAGTTTTCTTCCTTCCCTACCTGGTCCAAAATCATGGAAGAGGTGCGCTTTCCAAAAATATCGAAGCCGTTCCGTTGATCCCAATAGGTCCTGAAAGCGATCACATCGTTTTCCCACATGGGCCCTTCTGCCTGATAATACATGGGACGTACGGGTTTGATCAATGCTTCCGGACGTTTCTCTGTCTGTAAGCTCACCGTAGTATCTCCCTGTATTTTCCCTAAATGTATATTAGTAGACGATTGGAATATGGGTAACTTCTCAGTCCACGACAAGTATACTTTTTTCATTCCCTTGGAAGCAAGCAGCAAACGATCTGTAGATTGCTGATAAGGAATCGTATCTCCTTCTCCATTTGTAAAAATCGGTATGCTATGGGCTTCGGACGCTGTAGGAATAATATCCTGATAAGCATATGCTTCTACTGCTCCAAAGGTTTGTTTTTCCATAGACGAGAGATCAACCAACGTATGCTCAGGACTACAAGTGAAGAGTCCGAGCAGTAGGATGATTCCTGATCTGTATATGTGCTTTCTATTAATCACGGGGGTTTTAATTTTTAATTTTCAATGATTAATTTTTAATGATCGGTTATCGGGCGCCATGCAATGGTTATCGGTTATCGGTTATCGGTTATCGGTTATCGGTTATCGGTTATCGGTTAAGAAAATTATCTTAACCCTAAACGATAAACTATAACCGATAAACTTTTCTCCACTAGTGGACTAAATGCTAAGTTTCCTTATACAAAAAAGACATCTGCTCTAAGAGTTCAGTGTAGCCAGCGAGGCACGAGCAAGGCGAAACGCTCTTAGAGCTAAATAGCAGTAAACTACCAGGTTATTTAACGTTTAGTCCACTAGTTCAAAAGCAGTACCTATAAACCTTGATCAAGGTAGTAAACCGCTTGGTCCAAGAGCAATTCCTTACTCGTACCTCCTTCGGAATTTGAACTCTTGGACCAGTTCAGTTATTTTAACCCTAAACGACATACAATAACCTACGGGTAGTTTTTCAACATTTTTTTAAACGATAAACCATAACCGATAAACCAACTAGACTACCTGAGCATCCGCTACCTCCTCTTTGATACTATTCAAGATGGCAAATTCTACCCCTCGAAGCTCTGCTAACCCTTTTAATCGTCCGATGGCCGAATAGCCTGGGTTAACGGTTTTATGTAAGTCATCCAACATGCGGTGCCCGTGGTCGGGGCGCATCGGCATACGGGTACTGCGCTCTCCTTTCCTCTGCGACTGCTCTTTCAGTAAAGCCTGAATAACCTCATACATATTTACCTGCCCTTCCAAATGATTCGCCTCATAAAAGCTTCCATCCTCTTCTATTGCGACATTTCTCAAGTGCACAAAGTGTATTCGATGGCTGAAGCGTTCTAACATCCGCAAGACATCATTTTCTTTTCTGGCTCCTAAAGAACCTGTGCATAAGGTCCATCCATTAGCCTCATAATCGACTGCACTGAGAAGGTGCTCCAAATCGCTTTCTGTACTCACGATACGAGGTAGCCCAAACAAACTAAAGGGAGGGTCATCCGGGTGAATCGCTAGCTTCACTCCAGCTTCTTGGGCTACAGGTACTACCTCTTGCAAAAAAGCAATCAAATTAGCTCGAAGGACTTCCTCTGTTACTTCGGCATACTCCTGCAGTTTTAGTCTAAAATCAGCTAGGCTATAGTTTTCTTCCGCACCAGGCAACCCTGCCAAAATAGTATTAACCAATAAATCCTTCTCTTGAGAGGTCATCTTTTCATAATACTCTTGAGCCTCTTGGATCAAGGCAGGTGTATAGTCCTTTTCAGCACCCGAACGTTGCAATAGAAATACATCAAAAACTACTAATGCCTGACGGTCAAAGCGTAAAGCGGTTGCCTTGTTCGGCAGTTCAAAGTTCAGGTCTGTACGAGTCCAATCCAGTACCGGCATAAAATTGTAGCACACGGTATCAATACCACATTCCCCCAAATTTTTTAGGGTTTGCTTGAACGCCTCAATTTTATTTTGGTAATCTCCTTTTCGAAGCTTGATTTCCTCATGTACCGGTACACTTTCCACGACAGACCAATGTAAATTGGCTGCTTCAACCTCTTGCTTACGGTTCATGATTTCTTCTTTACTCCATACTACTCCATTGGGTAAGTGATGCAGGGCAGTAACGACACCTGTTGCCCCTGCCTGCGCTACTTGATCCAAGGTGACAAAGTCCTTGGGACCATACCATCTCCATGTTTTTTCTAACATTGTTTTTATATTTTTTTGGGTAAATATTAAGCTTCAATTAAACGCCACTATAAGCACTAAACCCTCCATCCACGGGAACCACCACTCCTGTCACAAAGGCTGCCTGATCACCGCATAACCAATCCACTACTCCGATCAGATCTTCCGGACGACCAAAACGCTGCATAGGGGTATGGGCTATAATCTGTTCTCCACGATCAGTTAGCCCGCCTTCCTGATTGGTAAGTAACGTCCTATTTTGATCTGTCAGGAAGAAGCCCGGAGCAATCGCATTCACTCGTATATTCACCCTGGAAAGATACACAGCCAACCACTGCGTGAAGTTGTTGATACTTGCCTTGGCGGCACTGTATGCTGGTATCTTCGTGAGTGGAGAAAAGGCACTCATAGAAGACACATTCAATACAGAGCATCCCTCCACGCCTATCATGTCCTTGGTAAAAACCTGTACGGGAAGCAACGTCCCCAGAAAATTAAGGTCTGAGACAAAGCGAAGGCCTTCGGTCGTCATATCATAAAAAGTCTTGACCTCACTATCCAAGTCTTCTTCCTGTAAGTAAGGAGTCGCTGCGGTACCATCAGGATGGTTTCCTCCTGCCGCATTGATCAATACCTCACAGCTTCCTAGTTCTTCATCAATAAGCGCTTTGGCCTGCAGTAGGCTATATTTGTCCAAGACATTTGCGGTGACGCCCATCACCTTGCCATTGGTTATTTCTTTTAGCTGTACTACTGCTTCTTTTAATTTCTCTTCATCTTTTGACAGCAGGGCCACATCATGTCCCTGTTTACAAAGGTGTCGACATATTTCCATCCCTAGCACACCGCTTCCTCCCGTGACTACAAATACTTTCTTATTCTTCATCTTATTTATCTTTTAAAATACAATCGATTGCATTACTATAATTACTAAATAATAAATACCAAGTTAACGCCAAGTAAACTTATAGTTAAGAGCTACTTTTAAGGGGTTTAAGGAAGAAGAATAAAGGAATAGGAACCTATGGACGGTAATCCTTTATCCTTCTTCCTTCCTCCTTTATCCATTTGGAAGTAGTACCTTTATTTCTATCAGAACACTTAGTGTTTAGACCACTAGGCATATGATGTTCAACCTATTCAGGCGCCTTAGTAAGGCGTCTCTACGAGGTCAGCCTTACGGTACTCTGATGGAGGAGTATCGTAAGCTTGCTTAAATGATTTTGTGAAATACTTAGGATCAGAATACCCTACTTCATAGGCTATTTCTGCAATTTGCTTGTCGGTATGCTGCAATAGGTAAGCCGCTTTCTTTAACCGTATGGACTTCATAAAATCGATAATGGATAAGTCCGTCAATGCTTTGATCTTTCTGTAAAGAACAGGCTTACTCATTCCCATTTCTTCGACTAGTCGCGCCACATTGAAATCAGGGTCAGCCATATACTCTTCCAGTACTTTCATCACTTTTTCCATAAATACTTTATCCGCCGAGCTTTTGGCGAAGTTTTCGGCTACCTGATAAGGCTGGGTTGAAAACTTATCCCTGAGAATCGCTCTGGAGGCAATCATATTATTCACTCTGGCCAATAATATCTTCACCTCAAAAGGCTTGGTAATATAGTCATCAGCCCCTGTTTCCAATCCGGTCAACTGATGGACCAGCCCAGTTCGAGCCGTCAGTAAAATCACTGGAATATGGCTGGTGTCTACCGTAGTTTTGATCATCTTGCAAAGGTGAATACCGTCCATCACAGGCATCATTACGTCACTGATTACCAAATCAGGCAGATGTCGCTGTGCCAACTCCCAGCCAACTTGTCCATTAGGAGCTTGCAACACATGATACGTTTCTTGAAGGAGTGTCGACATATAGCGACGAATTTCTTGATTATCCTCCACCAAAAGAATCGTATGATGCTTTTCTGCAGTAACTACTCTATCAGAAAGGATATCTTCTTCAATACTATTTTCTTTCTCCACCAAGAATCTACTCCATGAGGTAGAAGGCTCATCAAAAGTATCCAGTAACTCCTCTTCTGAAATATGTTCCTCTCCCAAAGGCAACTGAATGGTAAAGGTCGTACATCCTTCTTGTCCTTCCGTTTTCATCGTACTTTCTGCCTCAATCATTCCTCCATGCAACTCCACAATACCCTTGGCCAAGGCCAACCCAATCCCTGTTCCATTCACCTGCATACTTTCACCAATTCGATAATAACGATCAAAGATATCAGATAAATAGTCTTCTGGAATTCCTATACCATTGTCTTGTATCCTCAGCACAAGCGCTCCCTGTGGGAAAGTATCAGAGGCCTCTTTGGTTTGGAGAGCGACCTTGATCTGTCCATGTTTCGAGGTGTATTTCAGCGCATTTGAAAGTAAGTTATACAACACTTTCTCCATTTGACCTCTATCATAAATCAAAGGCATTTCTGTAGCCTCCGTTTCAAAGGATAAGTTGACCTCCTTTAGCAAAGCCTGCTCCCTAAACGTAATGGTAATTTCTTCCACAAAACGAACAAAGTTCCCTACCCCCCTTCTCAGTTTCATATGTCCGGTTTCCTGTTTGCGGAAATCCAACAATTGGTTGATCAATTGCAGTAAGCGTTCCGTATGCTTGTTCACCAGTGTCAATTTCTCCAAAAGAGGCTGATCCCTCTGGGCCATTCTCAAGGCTTGTTCCAATGGTGCCGTAATCATGGTTAGAGGAGTACGTATTTCATGTGATATATTGGTGAAAAACTGCATCTTGGCCTGATACAACTCATCCCTTTTTTCCATTTCCATATGCTCCATATGCAAATCATGTATCAAATGTGTACGTGTACGAACCAACTTAGCCAGTAAGTACAGTGCCAATAAGATGATTGCGCCATATATCAGGAATGCCCACCAACGTTTCCAAAGTGGCGGAAGTACTTCTATGCGAAGTTCCAAAGGACGCTTATTCCAAAGGTTATCGTTATTGGAAGCCTTCACCATCAAGTGATATACTCCCGGATCTAGGTTGGTGTAGGTGGCTATAGGCGTATTGGTATACACCCAATCTTCCTCAAACCCTTCCAACTTAAATGCATACTGGTTTTTCTCAGGCTGTACATAGTTCAAGGCGGCAAACTCTACCGCAATAACATTTTGATCGTAATCCAAAACGACTTCATGTGTTTCCGAAATATGCTGCTTCAAAAGTCCCTCTTCATCTACCTGCAACGATTTATTGAATAGCCTAAAATCCGTAAAGACTACTGGTGGTGAGAAATCATTATGGGCCATCGTCTTTGGATCAAAAGAAGTCAAGCCCCATCCTCCACCAAAGAACAGTTCTCCATCCTTGGTTCTCAAATAGGAATTATACCCCATGGTTTCTCCCAATAGTCCTTCTGCCACCCCGTAATCCTTGAAGGTTCCTGAAGTCTCCTCCAGTATACTCAACCCTTTGTTAGTGGTAAGCCAAAGTCCCTTTTCTCCTGGCATAATGCCCATCACACGTCCACCCTGCAGCCCATTTTCTTCATGAAAATGATATAGCTTTTTAAAGTTTTGATCGAAACAAAATAGCCCTTCCCCATAAGTTCCTACCCACACTCTATGCTGCTGATCCTCAAACAAACAATACACTGCCGTTTGAATCTCCCCTGCAAAACTTACCCATGTAGCACCGGCCTTGACCGACAAACCCTTTTCTGAACCAATCCATAAACGACCTTTTTCATCTTGTAAAAGCGCACGAATCTCATCCGATGGCAATGTATTGGATGCATCAGGCACCCATTGTTTCAAGATTTCCAGCGTATGCTTATCTACCTGAAAAACACCCTGTCCATATGTGCCTACCCATACTTGTTGCTGTCGTTTATCTTCCTCAAAAGCATAAACGTGGGGGAAGGAAAAAATCGGTTGTGTACTATTTTTATGATTTAAGAATTTTCCCGTAGTCGATTGCTTGATATTCAATCCTCCTTTATAAGTTCCTATCCATAAATCCCCTTCCTGATCCAGTAATAATCCCTTTACATTATCGGCACTCAACCCATAAGGGGTATCACTTTTCTTCCAGTGCGTAAATTGCTTTGTCTTGCGGTCAAAATAGTTTAATCCTCCCCCCTCTGTACCTACCCAGAGGCTTCCTTGTGGATCTTCCTCCAAAGCACTCACTACCCAATGACTCACACTATTTCTCAAACGGGAACAGGTATAATGTTGAAAATTACGATTGCTTTCATCCATAAAATTGATCCCCTGATGGTAGGTACCTACCCACATCGACCCTTTTTGATCACGGTAAAGGGAATAGATAGAATTGCCGGATAAACTGTTCTCATCATCCGGGTCATGCTGTATATGAAACGTCTCTTCGGTCGTTGGGTCATAGACCGTAATCCCCTTGAATGTTCCTATCCACAACCTGCCTTGTTCATCCTGCTCCAAAGCACGCACATCATCATGCAATAAAGTCTGTCGCTCCATACTCAACTGCTGTATGATTTCTCCTTTTGCAGTCATCTTGAGTACGCCTTCCCCTCTGCTAGTAATCCAAATCGCATCCTCATTGATCACGTAAATGGAAGAGATTGCTTTGGAGAGCTCAACCGCCTGTTTTCCTTTTCTCAAAGACAACTTTTGTAAGGCGTACGATTGATTTCCCAGATTCAATACACCTATCCCCTCTGGACCTGCTACCCATAATGCCTGCTGATGGGCAGACATTCCCAAGGCGGTAATTTCTGAAGACAAAAATGCTTGCTGCTCACCTGATGCTACAGAAATCCACTTACCTGTCAAGGAGTGATAAAGGAACAATCCCTCTGGAGTCCCTACCCACAATTGTCCCTGTGTATCGGATAATAATGCATTCACCTTGTAAGATTTCCCTTGTGGAAAGGCAATATAACTCAGTTGATCTTTCCCATAATCATAAGTATATAGTCCTTGTTGAGTCCCCACCCACAATGCAGCATCCGTCGATGCTAATGCATGAATAGCATTATTTCTCAGTGCTGTAGAATCTCCTACTGCGGTACGATACTGATGAAACCTGTGGGTATCATACCTGTTCAATCCATTTCTGGTTCCTATCCATATATAACCCTTCTGATCCTGCAATACCGAAAACACCGTATTTTGCGTCAGTCCTTTTTCCACTCCATAGTGACGAAACGACAGCTCTTTCTCCTGAGCATAAATCTCATTTGAAAAATAAAAAAATAGTAGCAGTAAAAATAGATGCGTTACAGTTGCTCTAAAGGGCATAGTATTGGATCAGTTAAACCTAGATAATCGTTAGGTCTTTGAATTATTAAAAAGTGTAATCATAAGGTACTTCCCCCTACTGGGAAAGCACCTATTCTTCATTAAAGTAAATTTTTTATTTTTAAATGTAAAAAAAACACCTTATAAAATCCATTTACAGTTCCTGATGAATCTTTTTCAGTTTTAATAGTCCTTCCAGATAATAATAATCTGCATAGATCAAAGGAACGTCGATTTCTGAATCATGGGGCAATGACCCCGTAGAATGCTCCAACAAGAAGTAAGGAGAATTTTTCGTTCGATAAGCTGGCCCGGAAAGGGTTTCCAATAGCTCCGTCCCAATGGCTTTGTAACGTACCCCTTCGTCTTCTCCTTTTAGTTGACCCAGATCCAGAAAAGCTGATGCCATCACTGCTGCAGCCGACACATCCCGAGGAGCTTTAGATAAATCAGGCGCATCAAAATCCCAATAAGGCACCTTGTCTTCCGGTAAATTAGGGTGGGTTAATAAATAGGCCGCTATTTTCTCCGCTTGCTCCAAATAAGGAATATGCCCCGTCTCTCGGTACATCATCGTATACCCATAAAGTCCCCACGCTTGTCCTCTGGCCCAAGCAGAAGCATCTGAATATCCTTGATGCGTATTTTTCTTAATGGTCTGGCCACTTAAAGTATCATAATCCACCACATGCCACGTACTATAATCCTCCCTGAAATGATTCTTCATGGTGGTTTGGGCATGGCTATTGGCAATCGTACTCCACTCCGTATTCCCTGTCCATTTTGCTGCTTCCATCAGCAATTCCAGGTTCATCATATTGTCAATAATCACCGGACATTGCCATTTATCCTTATTATGATCCCACGAACGCAAGATTCCTGCCTTTGGTTTAAAACGGGTAGACAGTGTTGCTGCACTCTGCAAAATAATATCCTTATAGGCTTTATTTTGTGTTAGACGATATCCCTGACCAAAGCTACAATACACCTTGAATCCCATATCATGGGTTCGTCCATTCCATTGCTGGTCTTCCACCAAAGCCGTCCATCGTTCTGCCGCTTCCTTATAGGCATCTTCTTGGGAATGCTCGTACAGTTGCCATAATACTCCCGGATAAAAGCCACTGGTCCAGTCCTTGGATTTTACCCCTTCCAATGTTCCATCTTCTTTGATACTCCTAGGAATTGCCCCTTGTTTTGCTTCTTCAGAAAGTACTTGTCGATAATGCTCTACCGCATCATCCAAGGCCCCCAAGTAAAAGGGAGCACGCTTTTTCTCTAGTTCTAAGAAAGCTGAAGGCAATCCTTCTGAGGTTACCGCAACCGTCATTTTTCCTTCATTTCTTAAAGTCACCATGGCTCTACCATTGTACAACTGTATTTTACTTGTCCCAATGGAAGTTCCCCTATCAACCAATAATGTACCATCTCCCACCGCAGAGAAGTTTACCACATTCTTGGCGTCCAGACAACGTACGCCATTCGCATCATAGGCTTTGACTTCTATCCACTCCTGTGTTCCTTCTGTTTTAATATGCGACAGTTCCAAACGTGCTGGTTTACCCCATGAGGTTGTCTGATAGTTGAAGATAATTTCATCCTCTACTTTTTGTTTTCCTTTATAGGCAATCACTTTTACATGGTTTTCCCCTTCCTGCAACACTGTTCTCCAACGTAGTCCTGCTGCTGGAAAATCCTGGCTGTTGCGCTTACGCATGCCTACACTTTTACCATTGACAAATAACTCCGCCTTGGTACAATTAGAATACACCTTGATCAATTTCTTCTCTCCCTCTTTTCCCCATCTTTCCGGCCAGGTATGTCCGTAGATATGAACCATAGGCTTCTCTGTCCAATACGACTGGAAAACATAATAAGCTTCCTTCTTGGTAAAGTCCCTTTCAATCACCCCTTTTTGGTTGACATAAGGCACTGGATTTTCTGGACGAATAGGCGTCGCAAAATCCTTGAAAGGCCAGTAGGCAGTTCCCGTCAACCAAGGCATTTTTTCTTGTTCCTTCAAGTGCCAATCTATAAGATTACACGCATACGTCTCGGTCCAGTCACTGTCTTTGGAAACCCTTGCCTCTCCTCCATACATGGAGGCATCTCCCTCCCGTTCATCGGCTCCCATAGACGTCACTCCTTCGATGCCTTCATCCGGTACTTCAGAATGGCGACGCGCATGATTGCTTGCTCCCCATTCTACGTGCAAGAAGTGATCTACTTCCTCCATTTCCTCCTTAGATACTTGCTGGTAATTGGTGTATCGACCTCTATACCACCCTGCCCAAATAGAAGGAGAATAAACGTCTACGATATCTTTGCAAAAATCACAACGTCGAATGGCTGTTTTACGGTCGGGGTCCAAGGTGTGGGACAGGTCATTCAACTCCTTCATAAAGGTTCTTATTTTCTCTTTATCGAACGTAGAGAAATCTCCCGGCCAATCATTCTCATTACCCAGTCCCCAAATAATCACCGAGGTGTGGTTTCTATGTTGGGCAATCATATTTTTCAGCATACGCCTGGCTTGCTCTTTGTATTCCTCTCCCCCCAATCCTCCTCGGCACCAAGGAATCTCTTCCCATACCAGAATCCCCAGGCGGTCGCAAAGGTCCAGAATAATCGAGGACTGTTGATAATGCCCTAGACGAATAAAGTTCACCCCCATTGCTTTCATCATTAGCATCTCTTGTCGCATCATCTCTTCTGTCATGGCGGGTCCTACCACAGCATGGTCCTCATGGCGGTGTGTTCCTCTCAACAACAAGCGTTCTCCATTCAGGTAAAAGGGTCCTTTTTTCTTAAACTCTACATGACGAAAACCTACGTATTCTTTCAGATGTTGTTGTTCCTGATTGACGGATAAGGTCACCTCACAAGTATATAGTTCAGGAGATTCCGTTGACCATAAAGTAGGTTTTGATAATGGGATATTGGCCATCTCAAATTGTTTTTCATCCTGAGCTATTTCTTCCTCTCCTTCCCAAACCAACTTTCCTTGAGGAGTAAATAGCTTTACGCTCAGCGATGATGCTTGCTTTCCGTACCTTTTAAGTATACCTGAAATGTGTATTTGTCCTTTTTTACCCTTTTTGTCAACTTCTGTTCTTAAGGTCAATTGATCTACATAGGTTGAAGGGAGGTAACGTAGGTTAACATAGCGATACAACCCTCCATAAATCGTAAAGTCCGATAAATCTGACGGAATCATATTAATATCTCGGGCATTGGAGCAGCGTACGAGCACAGGTATTTTCCCTCCGTAGACTTGTGCATTTTCAGAGGCTTTGAACTGCTGTACGGCCTCCGTAATATCAACCTCCCACTCATCATACCCTCCTATATGCTCCCCCACTTTCTTAGTATACACATATACTTCCGTTTGTTGTCCACTTCCCTCAAAGTGCAATAACGTTCGGCCATCCTGATAAGGGTTATCAATAGAAAGGTAAGTACGGTACCAAGCAGCTCCCTGATAGTAATGAACCTCCGGATTTACAGCATCTTCTCCATTATACGAATGTGGAAGTGCAATATCTTCCCATACAGGAACTGCTTGAGGGCTCCCCGGTTTTACAGGACGAACCGCCTCCCAAACACCTCCCAAATCTCCTTTTACAAATTGCCATCCTTCTGTTAAACGCAAGGAAGATTGTCCCATTACCTGCATTCCCCATAAGGCTGCAAGCACAATCAACAGACTTATCTTTTTCATCATTTCACTAACTGTTTTGAAAAAAGCACAAAAAATAGCACTGCTTTTTATTCGGTTTCAATAATACTTTTAATCTATGTGAATAAGAGAAGATGGCTTTAGTTGAGGCTGCTTACGCAGCTGGTTGAGTAGCACTGTGTGCTGTTGAGTGGAGCGTTGCTCCGTTGAGCATTTTCCGTATTACTCATTCTCAACGTGCGAAGCACAACTCAACAGCACACAGTGCTACTCAACCAGCCGCGCAAGCGGCCTCAACATTACTCTACTCTTTAAAAATTTTAAAAACGGTACGTTTCCCTGCTTGCTGAACGCCTAACAAGTACATCCCTTTGGAATGTGAAGTCAGATCAACTTCCAACGTGGCTATTTGAGAAATCGCTTTGACTTCCTGCACTTTCTTTCCCGTAAAATCGAATAACTCCAAGGTCACTTCTTCTCCTGCAGAAATCCCTCTCAATAAAATCTTTCCTCTGGATGGGTTAGGATATACGGTCAAGACCTCCGTTGATACCGTTGCCATTCTACTATTAGCAGAAGGTTCTGTACCCCACACCAATGTTCCATTACGATAAACAGTAATCAAGGAATGGGGAGTCAGCGATGTTTTGGATGCATCGTAGGAGTAATCATTAGTCTCGTCATAATTCGCCCAGTTGCTCTTGGTTGCCCTAAGCTTGATGCGTCCCGACTCTCCTCCTGCAGCAAGGCTACCTGCTCCGGCCGTAAAGGATACTTCCATATAATAATCTGCCGTACTACCTCCTGACACTGCTGAAAAGCTTCCATTTACGTTACTTTTACCCATTGGTGCGTAGTCTACATTAAATACAGGTGATCCGGCTCCATCTACCGTAAACCAGTATCGTACCGTCAGCTCACTATAAGGAATAGCACTGCTACCATTATTTACCAAATTGATATAAGGACGCATACTATTACTACCAGGGTTACCATCTCCTTCCTCATACTCCAGTGTTATATCAGAAGAAGGTGGTGTTCCGCCTCCACCTCCCGACCCAGAGGTATCCTGAGAGAAGTTGGCCACTACTGCCTTATTGCTATTCATGGTAAGGGTTACGGTATTGTTGGTTCCACTTACTGCACCACTCCATCCATCAAACTGATAACCCGTATTCGGTGTAGCCGTCAGTGTCACTTGCTCTCCATCACTGTAAGTAGCTTTGTTCGGACTTTTGCTCACACTACCATTCGTTGCGGTAATGGACAAGGTATATTGCGTTGGAGCCACTCCACAAGATGATGTTGGTGTAAACCAGGAAGGACAACACTGGTCCACGATTCTACTACTATACAGATCCCCTGATGGCACTCGACTATTGTCCCAGGCATATACATCATTGGTTCCTGAATAAGCCTCTACGATATTATTGGAAGCTCCGTTCATATAGAATGTATTGTTGTAAATGGCATGCTCATCGCTGGACAAAGCAACTCCCCTATCGATAGCTGCAATCCCCTTAGTCAGGTTGGATTCATTGTTCCTGTAGAATGTATTGCATCGGATATAGGTTCTCACTCCTTTCAGGTCAATAAATGAATCGGCATAATTGGACCCTGAAAGTCCTGCCGCATCGATTTGGCAGTGCTCCACCACCGTTTCACTTGTTCCCTCCTTAATATCGAAGGCTTCTGCCGCTACATTCGGTCCAATAATAGAGTTCTTGACCGTCGTATAATTTACGTATGGGTCGTAATTGCTCCATGACCCCTTATCTGTTCCAATGTATATCCCTTCTCCAAATCCTGCATTGGACTTACCAGTATCATGTACATTACAACCATCAATGGTTACATAATCAGATCCATCCCTAACGTGGATGGCTTCATAACCGATATTATATACTTCACAATTAATGGCCTGGCTATAGTTTGAGTTATCAAAGATTAGCCCTTTTTGACCATTGGTAATTTTCAGATCCTTTACAATCCAGTGATCCCCTTCTATCCGCAGTACGGTCAGGCTACTGATATTACTTCCCTTCAAGGTAGCCGGGGAAGAAGAAGAGGCACTTCTAATGATAATGGGATTAGCCGCTGTTCCATTGGCATTGGCATAGAAATAGGCGGAACTACCCGATACTGCAACTCCCGATGCCTCATATACTCCTGAGGCAATGACTATCTCGTCGCCGGGGCCTGCATTGCTCATCGCAGTCCTAATTTCGGCTACTGTATTACAGTTATAGATTGTTCCCGCATACCCTTTAAGGGCTCCAACAAATAGTAGTGTAGTCAGGGCGAACCATTGGCCCAACCACAAGTTTTTACTCCATAATTTAGAAATCATTTTTAGGTTGTTCATTGGTAATAAATACACCGTGAAAGGTGCTACATTTAGGAATTCGGTACTTGACCGAATATCTTTCCCCAGATGCGCTATATGGAGTGTATTCGAAAGGAAAAGGCAAACTCTTCGTGGCATATAGTGTCTGCCTTTTCTATTCTATGATAGTGTTACTATAAACTAGTGGATTGATTACTAAGTAAATTTATAACTGAGTGCTACTTTCAAACAGTTTAAGGATTAAGGAAGAAGGATTATTATCCAGAAACTCCTATACCTTTATCCTTCTTCCTTCTTCCTTCCTCCTTTATCCATTTGGAAGTAGTCCTTTTATTTCTATCAGAAAGCTTAGTGTTTAGACCACTAGCGATCTGCTCGTTTATCGGTTATCACTTATAAAATATAAACGATAAGCAATAACCGATAAACCAAGCATTACAACAGCATCGCACTCAACTATTCGATGCCTGAAAGGTCTGTCTCGTCCTGTGGAATAGGCAGGTACTTCATACTAGGCTGATAGCCTACTTTCCCGTGCTCATCCTGAGACATTACCTCATCCAATCGCTCCCAACGTAGGAGGTTAAAACGTCTCTTGGCTTCATGTGCCAACTCAAAAGACCATTCTTGCTGTATTGCTGCTCTCAATCCTGACTGATCCAGTCCAGACAAAGCTGGCATACCGGCACGCGTTCTCAAACGGTTGATGGCATCATAAGCCTCTGCTGAAGGACCATTTGCTTCGTTGGATGCTTCAGCCAAAATCAGGTAGGCCTCTGCCAAACGGAATACTGGAAAGTTCAACCCTGTACGTTTTCCTTCATCATTGAAAGACCTTCCTTCTCCATAATCCTGATATTTTCCTAGACAAGGCTTTGTTTTCAATGGATCTCCTCCTCCCCAATCGATATAGGTAATAACCTGTTCCTCTCCGTCAACCATCTGCTTGATCTCTGCCAAGAAAGTCACCGCCTTACGCGCATCCATATCGTCAAAGGTATCCATGAAGGCTACGGAAGTATTCCAGAAATACCACCCTCCTTCCTTGATTCCTCCTCCGGAAGGTCTTGATTGTGTCGTCATCATCGTACCTCCATCCTTAGGGTCAGAGTATTGGATAGACCAAATATGTTCCGGCCCATTCTCCGTTGCTACCTTGAACAAATCGCCAAAATCATTGACCAGGTTATAGGTTCCTGCATTAATTACCTCCTTGGCTTTCTCTGCTGCCTTGGTATAGTATGCGGTTTGTTTCAATGGATACCCTGCCATGGTGATATACACTTTTGACAGCAGCACCTTGGCTGCTCCCATGGTTGGTCTACCATCATCAATTGCTCCGGCCCAACTTACGGGTAGATATTGTTCTGCATACGTAAGATCCTCCACAATTTGGGTATATATCCCCTCTTCCGTCTCCTTATCCACTTGACTTGCTTGCTCCAGGGCTTCCACTGGCTTCGTTCTTAATGGAATTGGACCAAACATTCTTACTAGGTGAAAGTAGTTCATCGCTCTATAGAACCTCGCTGCCGCCAGGTATTGCTTTCCCCATTCAGTGGTTTCTGGGATATCCTTAATCATCGTATTGGCGCTGCTGATCACCTTATAGCCATCTCTCCAAACATCTCTGAAATATTGATTGGAAGCCGTATAAGTAAAGTGATCCATATCATAACGGTCTCCACTAGTGTATTTCGCATCTACCTCATCACTCGTCACTGCGACTGACAAGAAAAAGTCTCTCTGATAATAATCATCCATCAATTGCATCATACCTCCCAAAATAAGGTCAGCATCATCTGCCGAAGCCGGAAAGTTCTCCGGGGCCAACAAGCTTTGTGGTTCTTCCTCCAGAAAATCCGAACAAGAAGTCACTCCCATGGATAGTGCCAGTACCGCAGCACCTACTATATATTTGATTGTTTTTTTCATCATGTTACGTTTTTATAGGATTAAAAGGATAGGTTCAGACCAAACATCAGTTGTTTTGCAGCCGGATAAGCACCATTGTCAATACCTCTCTGCACATTATTCTGATAATTGGAGTCGTCATTCTGTCTGGAGTTTACCTCTGGGTCATACCCTGAGTAGTCTGTGAATGTAAACCAGTTCACCGCATTGGCATAAAGTCTCAATGACTTTACTCCTGCTTTCTCCAACCACTGAGATGGCACATTATAGCTTAAGGAGATATTCTGTACTCTCAGGAAAGACGCATCCTCTACAAAACGAGAAGACATCTCATCCCAAGTTTGGCCTACGGCAATCATATCATTGCTACCATTTTCTGGTGTCCAGTAGTCCATCACTTCTCTCAAGCCATTATTCAACCCGCCCGGTCTAAGCAGGTTTACTTTTCCAAGGTTTGCTACCTGCACCCCTTGCACTCCTCTCAACACAACATTTAATCCTATATTCTTGTACGTCAAATTAGTAGACAAGCCATAGTAGAAATCAGGTAATGCGTTACCTATTACCGTACGGTCATCAGCATTCACTTCTCCATCTCCATTGATGTCTGCATACTTCGGACGTCCAGGGGCTGCACCTGCTCTTGGCAATGCATCTACTTCTCCTTGATCCTGATAGATCCCGATATACTCATAGCCATAGATCTGTCCCAATGGCTGTCCTACCACCAAGGCGCCATTTTCGCGGAATCCACCTCCCATCGCTCCACCAGAGATATCCATGACCACCAACGAATCAGCTCCCAGATCAAGAATCTTGTTTCTTACAAAAGATACGTTACCAGATACATCCCAGCTAAAATCTTTCTTTTCTATTAACCTAGCTGAAAGACTCAATTCTAATCCCTTGTTTTCGATACTTCCTATGTTTTGCAACTGGGAAGTAAATCCTGAGTTAGGGGCTAATCTTGCTTCATACAATAAGTCATTAGTTTCCTTACGATAAAGGTCCATCGTTGCGGTTAAGCGCTCGTTATAGAAGCCCATATCCAAGCCAATGTTGGTTTGTACCGTAGTTTCCCAACGCAGATTGGAGTTAGATAAACGCTCTGGAGCCACACCGTTGTTCAGTTGTGTTGATCCTTTGGTATAGATAATTCCGGTTCCGTAGCTTGCCAGGGATTGATAAGGCTGGATGGCCTGATTACCACTTTCACCGTAACCAGCACGCAGTTTCAACGTACTCACTTGATCTACTGACTTCAAGAACTCCTCCTCATTAATATTCCATCCTATGGATGCCGAAGGGAAGAAAGCCCATTTGTTATTCTTAGCGAATACAGAAGAACCATCAGAACGTCCTGTCATCGTCAACAAGTACTTTCCATCGTAGCTGTAATTCAATCTACCCAGTACAGACATTTGTTTCGACTCGGTCAATTCCGAGTAACTGCCCAGAACATTCTCTGCAACACCTACATTATTGACTGACAACACTTCCGTAGAGAATCCGGAAACAGCCAAGCCACTACGAAAACGTTCGTCCAACTGGGTAGTGAATCCAACCAGCGCATTGAGGTTGTGCTTTTCTCCTAACGTCTTTGTATACGACAATGTATTCTCTACCAACCAACGGCTGGAAGTCCAGTTATCGATACGTGCAATCCCCTCATTTAATGCTGCTTGTAGTTCTTTAGATATGTACTCTTGCCCGTTGTGATTCTGCGTCAAATAGCCTACGTTTAGTCGGTACTTCAGGTCAGGAATCAAGGCATACTCCAAGTATCCACTCACCCTCAGGTAATCCCTTTGCTGCTCCTTCATTCTAAGGTCAGCCACTTTTACCGGGTTATCTACCTGAGAAGAATTATTGAAGAAGATATTATAGTCTCCCTCTTCGCTCATCACTGGGATGATAGGAGGAAAACGCAAGGCATTCAAGGTAATTGGCCCACCCAATGAACCATATCCTCCATTGACCAAGGTATTGTTCGTGGAAGCATTATAATATACCATTCTTGTTCCTACCGTCAACTTATTGCTTACATCATGATCCAGGTTTAATCTAAAAGTTCCTTTGTCATAACCCGAGCCCTTCACCAATCCGTCCTGTCCGAAGTAGTCAAAGAAAGCGGCGTATCTTGTACTGCTTCCACCTCCTGTTACTCTCAAGTTATAACGCTGTACCACAGCTTCCTGCGTGATCGCATCCTGCCAGTCTGTACCTACTCCAGTCGTATCCACATTGCTTACTTCCCAACTATCTCGATCAATGTCTTGCTCATTGGCTGTTCTCACGGCCCAATATTCTCCCGCATCCATTAGGTCTAACTTTTTGGACAGTTGCTGCACCCCATATTCTGCCGTAAGGGCTACTTCTGTCTTTCCTTCCCTACCTGTCTTGGTCGTTACGATAATTACCCCGTTTGCCCCTCTAGAACCATAGATTGCCGTCGCCGAAGCATCCTTTAAGATCTGGAATGACTCGATATCTGCGTTATTCAACGTACTCAAATCTCCTCCAATGAAGCCGTCAATCACCACTAATGGAGCATTGTTAGCATTAATCGAGTTATCACCCCTGATACGGATATTCATCCCAGCACCAGGAGAAGCATCTGTAGTCGAAATCTGCACCCCGGCAGCCCTTCCGGCCAACGCCTGCTCTATTCTAGGCACAGACATATCTTGTAGGGCTCCTCCATCGATAGAAGATACTGCTCCTGTCAGGTCTTTTCGTTTTTGTGTACCATACCCCACAACCACTACTTCTGAAAGTTGTGCTGGGTTCACCTCTAACGTCAAGGCCAGGTTACTTTGATTTTCAACAGTCACTTCCTTGGTTTTGTAACCAATGTAACTTACGACTAGTGTCACTCCTTTATCCACATATAGGGAGAACTTCCCATCCATATCAGTGACAGTTCCTTTGGTTGTACCCTTTACCGATACATTAACACCAGGTAGTCCCATTTGATCATCAGAGGAAGTAACCGTTCCCTGTACCTGTACTTGCTGAGCGTACAGCCATGACATGGTACATGCCATGAAGGTTAATAGTAGCAATAGTTTTTTCATGTGTGTTTTTATTGTTCTTAAGTAAAGAATTCCTCACTGGGTTAAGCGATCAGATGAGGTAAATGACAAATAAAATCATTGCAGTAATAAACGAGACGAGTAATACCTCTACCCACCGAGCCCCAGTGGGGTTACTCACCAGTTTATCTTTTAAAAATTGTCTCATGATTCATGTGTTATAAAAATGATTTCATCAGTAACTCCCATCGCTTCTATTGGATTCAAGACTATAGTTGAAGCGAGAGAACATTTCAAAGGTGTAAAACCTACCCTTATTAAAGGTGGTTATTTCGTTCTACTAGGGGAGAATAATGATTCAGGGGGGAAGAATAGTTCTATATAGAGGTGGAATAGTTCAAATCAAGTACTTTTTGTTCATGCTGTTGAATTGAGCTTCGCTCGTTCATGGTGTTTAGTTGTTTTTTTTTCGTATCGACACGATAATATAAAAGCCAACGAATATTCATTTTCGCTTTTGTTTTATATGTAAGGATTTAGGTTAGTCCTGTCGCTATCTACGGAATAATATACAGTTTAGAGATTCCATGTAATGGGGTCTCTAAACATACATAATGCCACCGCTTCAATATTAACTCCTATAAAAAACAAAAAATCCCGACCCCACACGCATATCATGTAAGATCAGGATTGTTCTATTGATAGAGAATATTTCTATTACCTTTCCAAATTCCTTTTGGAGGAAGAGGTGCGTATCACCAACTCACTTTTCAAAATGGTCGTTTCACTAGCAACCGATAGCTCTTTATCTTTTAGCTGTTCTACCAACTTACGGGTTACCGTTTTGCCCATAGTCCAGGCAGATTGGTTGACAGTCGTAATGGAAGGGTGAATCAGTTCCGAGGTAGGTTCATTACTAAATCCTACGACCATATAGTCCTCGGGTATTTTCTTTCCGGCTTTTAATAAAGCCTGTACTGCCCCTATCGCTGCTAGGTCATTCATGGCATAAACCACATCAAAGACTTCCCCTTTCTTTAGACTATTTTCTACCGCCTCAATTCCTCCCTCTACAGTAAGGGGGATCTTTTGAGAGGTCACTTGAGTAGCCCAATCTCTTCCTGTACTCTCCAAGGCATCCTTGATTCCTGCCGCTCTATCTCTATAGATACTACTATCCATCTGCCCTGTCAGTAATAAAAAATGCGTTCCTCCTTCCTGCAATAGATGTTGCCCCAGTGCCTTGGCAGTACTTCTATCATTCATCAGTACCTTGGTAGTTTCTATGCCCTCATGGTAACGATCAAAGAAAAATACCGGTACGCCGTGATCCAATGCCTCCTGTATATGTTGGCCATCGGTTCCTTCCAAGGCAGGTGAGATCAAGATTCCCTCTACCCGACTATCCATCATTGTCTTGATGTTTTTCTTCTCTAGTTCCAGACGATCCTTGGATTGGCTAATCAAAACATTATACCCTGCCTTGTGGGCCTCCTCTTCAATACCCGCAATTACAGTAGAAAAGAAATAGCGAGAGATAAAGGGAACGATCACGCCTATGGTTCCCGAGCGACTAGTTCTTAAATTGGACGCTAGTACATTGGGACGATAATTGAGCTGAGTGGCCATTTCCCTCACCTTTTTCTTTGTCTTCTCCGATACTTTGGGATGATCATTCAAGGCCCTAGATACCGTAGAGCTATTGATTCCCAACGCATCGGCTATATCATGTATGGTTGTAGATTTTTGTTTTGTCATTTTATCAAGTTTGCACACAAAAAACGGAGCGATCGGTAAAGTTATTAGAGCTTGTTTGAAATACTGATTTAGATAGAGAAAATTTCTATAACCTGTTCAAATTGATTCAAATTTGAGAATAATAGTGGTTCTATTTGTCGAAAATTTGAGTCAATTTGAACAGTGGTTAGAGGAATTTTCTATCTGAAGGCGTATTCCAAACAAGCTCTTAGATTGAAAGTAGTTCAGCAAGCCTATTATTCCATGCCCATATGATAATCATAGGGTGTGGTAAACCGTACCTTCTCCGATTTTAGAAATAAAACAATTCGCTTAAACTCCTCAAACCTTTCAGGATTCTCCACCCAACTACGAGGATGCCCCTGAATTACCAGTAGTTTCTCAGAACGGTATTTTTCATACCCCTCCTTAAATTTCAAAAAGTCAGGAACATGCACTGGATACTCTATATTTACTTCCGGAATACGTTTAAGGACCTGTTTGCTGGTCGGTACTGTCGTTTCTTTGTACAACCATACCTTAATTTCGGGCAGGCTATCCAATGCCTTGGCCGTATGCTCATTCGTAGAATTGTAAGGAGCTCCAAAAGTTCTCAACGTAATCCCCAGTTTCTCTTTTGCTAATTCACTAGCTCTGGACAAATGCTCGTATTGATAGGTATAGTCTGTCCCTCTAAACTCCCTTTCCGCTTTCTCTTTCACCACAGGCTTACAATGGCAGTACCCGTGATGCCAAACCTCATGCCCTTCTGACTTACGATCCTTGATCCATTGGAAATAGGCATCCCTTCCTTCTTCCAAAGAATTGCACACCAGCCCTATAGTCCCCTGTACTTCTTCCTCTTTTAGAAACTGGAAAACCTGTACCCATCCGGGATGCACCAATCCATCCTCATACCATAAATCATCTAGTTTAAGGATCACTGTAGGCGACCGTGTCTCCTTTGTTTTCCAAAAAGGAGTCGAACAAGAAACAGTGCAAAGCAGAAAGCTGCATAAAATCGTGTGTATATATTTATTGTACAACACAAACATCTAAACATCATGAACGGGCGAAGCCCTATTAAACATTATGAACAAAACCACCCTGGGTCTGTGCCGTCAATGCACTTGAGAAATCAAAGTAGTTTTTCGCATTGTAATAGCAAATATCCTTTACCATTCCACCAATCCAGTTGAGGTCATTAGGAAGCAATCCTTCATCTATGTCTTTTCCCAAGAGGTTACAAAGTGTTCTCCTGAAATATTCGTGTCTTGGATAAGACAGAAAACTACGGGAATCGGTAAGCATACCGACAAAACGGGATAATAATCCCATCTGCGACAAGGTATTTAACTGCCTTTCCATCCCACCTTTCTGATCCAGAAACCACCAACCAGACCCCCATTGTATCTTTCCGGCGATCTCCCCATCCTGAAAGTTGCCAATCATAGTAGCAAACACTTCGTTATCGGCAGGATTTAGATTGTAGATGATTGTTTTCGCTAGACGATTTTCCCGATCCAGCTTATCAAAGAACTTTGTCATGGCTAACGCTTGAGGGAAATCCCCTATGGAGTCTACTCCGCAGTCTCCTCCTGCCTGTTGTAATAAACGGGTATTATTATCTCTGATAGGTCCTAGGTGAAACTGCTGTGTCCACCCCCTTTGATGGTAAGCTTTGCCGAGGCACTCCAATAAAAAGGCTTTGAACTTGTGTGCTTCTGAATCCTCGCAATTCTTTCCTTGCTGGTATACCTTTTGAAAAATACGATCAGCCTCGTGCTCCTCCACTTCTTCTCCATATAAGTGAGGCAGGCCGTGATCCGATAATCGACACCCCATCTTATGGAAATAATCTATCCTACGCTCCATTGCCGTCCACAGATCTCCTATTGTAGTGATGGCATAATCACTAACCTCTTCCAAACGCCTCACATACGACTGAAAAAAATCGGTTTGCTCGATTTTCAGCAAATTATCCGGACGAAAAGTAGGAAGGACCTGTACCTCATACCCTTCCTCTCTCAATTGGGCGTGGGCTGCAAGGTCATCCAAGGGATCGTCCGTCGTACCAATCATCTCTACCCCCATCCTCAAAGGAAGTTTTCTTGCTGAATACTCTGGAAGCAATAGTCGCTCATTACAAGCTGCGTAGATTTTAGCAGCTGAATCAGGTGTCAGGTATTCTTCGACATCAAAATAACGTTTCAGCTCCAAATGTGTCCAGTGAAAAAGAGGGTTTCTCAGGGTATAAGGAACCGTCTTGGCCCAGTGATTAAATTTCTCTGTATCACTAGCCCCTCCTGTAATATAGTTTTCCTTAATGCCGTTGGCACGCATCGCCCTCCATTTATAATGATCCCCCTCCAACCATACTTTTGTCAGGTTAGTAAAGTTCCCATCTTCCGCCAACTCCTGAGGAGACAAATGACAGTGATAGTCAATAATTGGCAGGTCTTTCGCATACTCATGATACAAACGACGGGCAGTCGCTGTCTGCAACATAAAGTCATCGTGGATAATAAAGTTCATCGTGGTTATTTTTTTGAGTTGTCTATGATTTATCGCTTATCGCTTATCGCTTATCGCTTATCGCTTATCGCTTATCGCTTATCGCTTATCGCTTATCGCTTCAACGATAGAAAAATACAATCGATTGCATTAAAATCAAAAATTTAAAAGAAAACATTTTGACTATTCATAGATTTATCTCTATTATTACAACGATTCAAGACTAAAAGAGCCCAATAATATACTTAAAAACAAATGCAATCGATTGCTTTAATACCTTAAAACATTATGAAATACGACACCCGATATGGAAATCATCCGGAAGACGTAAAATCGTATGACACGGAACGGTTGAGAAAGGAATTTCTTATTGAGCGAATCTTTGAAGAAGATCAAATTCACCTGACATATACCCACCATGATCGATACATTGCTGGAGGGGCTATGCCTGTACAGGATAGCTTATCCCTTCAAGCGATCGATCCATTAAAGTCTTCTTATTTTTTGGAGCGAAGAGAAATGGGCATTATTAACGTAGGAGGAGACGGCGTAATAGAGGTCAACGATCAGGTGATAGAAATGGGGCATAAAGAGGCCTTATATATTGGCAAGGGAAATGAGCAAGTGCTCTTCAAGAGCCTTGATCCTAAGAATCCTGCCAAGTTCTATATCAACTCTACTCCAGCCCATCAAAAGTACCCTGTCCAGAAAGTTACCAAGGATAACTGTCCTACCGTTGAACTGGGAAGCAGGGAAGCTTCCAATCATCGCACCATACATAAACTACTGGTCAACAGTACTATTCTCACTTGTCAACTACAAATGGGCATGACAGAGTTGAAAAATGGCAGCGTGTGGAACACTATGCCTGGACATGTACACGATCGCCGTATGGAGGTGTATTTTTACTTTGACCTACCTGAGGAGCAGGCCGTATGTCATTTTATGGGACAACCACAAGAAAGCAGACATTTGTGGATGCACAATGAACAAGCGGTGATCTCTCCTGCCTGGTCAATGCACTCGGGAGCAGGCACTTCCAATTATACATTTATCTGGGGTATGGCAGGGGAGAACCTTGACTACGATGATATGGACAAGTTTGCGATTAAGGACTTGAGGTAATATCGGTTATCGGTTATCGGTTATCGGTTATCGGTTATCGGTTATCGGTTATCGGTTATCGGTTATC
>NZ_BAABJX010000014.1:0-26192 GCF_039543525.1 Algivirga pacifica | reverse complement strand
ATAGTGAGATTCAAAACCAGAACCTTAACTTATATTTTTTAACTTCTTCGTTTCAGAAGCGGACGCAAAGGTAAGAAAACTTTCAATTACAATCCAAATTAATTTTGAAGTTTTTTTTTAGCGAGATTTCTTGAAAACCTACACTCTCGATAGCGAGAAGCGCAATTTCAATACCTTCCCAAAACTTCTTTTTCTTACTTTCCTTCCGAAAGCGGATGCAAAGGTAAGAAAACTTTCAACTAACTTCCAAAACAAATCTTCAAAAACTTTTCAGGAGCAAAATCAAATGATTTTGTGGATAACAAATTGCTCCAAAGAGCGTCTCCCATTACCTGAATTGTTGTGGCCTTCCGTTTGAAGGGGATGCAAAAGTGTAGGTATTTTTTGGATTATGCAAGGACTCTCTTAGATCTTTCTAAGAAAAAAATCCACACTCAATTCAACAAGCTTATTATCAGTTGATTACAAAATTATTAAAATCACCTTTGACTAATGAATTAAGTGAAAGGCATTTTACATATAGTAATAGCAGTGTTTCCTTTGTCCTCAGGGGCATATACTTTTTATGGTAGTTTCATACCAAATTTTCGTTACATACCGTTTCCTGTTTGTCTAACTATTACCTCCCTGATTTACGGAGAGGATTATTATTATTAAAACTATAATCGATGAGAAACAAAATTACTATTACCATCTTCACCACCCTATTGATGATTACTTTTGGTCTAAATGCCCATGCGCAGGAAACGCCCTCTTCTTCTAGAAGGCATGGCTTAGGCTTCTCTGGAGGGTGGGGTGCTCCTTACGGTTTGGGCTTCCTGTACAACTATTCTTTTAATCAAAAATGGGATGCTCATATAGGTACGGGCTTAACACTTTCTGGTGGACGAGTAGGAGCCGGAGCTCGTTATTATTTCAAGCCAAAACATTCTCCATATTTAGGGGCGACGTATTCGTATTCCTCAGGAATTGACCAGTATGATGTCACTATTAATGAAGATAGCGGCTCTTATGAGATTGGAAGTTCTTCCGCTTTATACCTAAGAGGTGGGTATAAGTTTGATTTTAGTAGATTCCGCATTCTACTCAATGCTGGTTATGGTACGACAGTTACCACTGCTGAGCTTACACACCTAAGCGGAGACAATACGAACACTTTGAGAAACTCTGCCTATAGAATGGAAGTGGGAGGTGTAGAGGTCTCTACGACATTTATCTTTAAGTTTGGAAAATAAGTAGGTGATTACACTCCAAAATGATCATCGCCCCATATCGCTTCTTACCATGAAATGAGAAGCGATATGGGGCGATTTTATATTAGAGCTTGTTTGGAACCACATCTTTTGGAATAAAATTCCTCTAATTTTGACTGATAAAGTCCTGATTATCCCCAAATAGAACCACTATTAGGCTCAAATCAGAACTTTATCAGTCAATTTATAGAAGTTTTATTCTCAAAATCTGGATTCCAAACAAGCTCTTAGACGATTAATGTTTTTTCCTTTGTCCCGGAGCATAAGACCTGACCGATTTTGCTCCAGTCCTCTTTTTCATATGCCCGGGAGGTACTGAATGCTTATGCTTAGACGATCTGTAAACTGGCACTCTAACCGTTCTGACATGATAAACACGTGTACAGCTGTATAATGTCATTGAAAGAAATGCTACAATAGCAATACGAATAATGCGTCGCTGTAAAATAAAACTCATAAAATTTGATGTAAAATTAGGATACTCCCCTATTACAGCTAAAGTAATAGTGAAACTTTTTCACCAAATAATGTAAACTCTTTGCCAAAAAAACAGTCTCACATCAATCAGAACGTACTACCGCCTACCTCTTCCTTTGAAACTAAATCATAATGCCCATTAGAAGAATATCATCCGTCTGCACTAACTCCCCTTTCCAGCCATAATACACTTGATCCAGACCTTCCAGTTGTTCTACTGCTGATCGCTGATGTAACTCCTTTAGTACTCCCCTCATTCTTTTAGAGGTAAATACTCGCTGTTTAGGTCCTCCAATCTGATCTTTGAAACCGTCAGAGAACATATATAATACATCCCCTTTTTCGATGGAAATAGAAACAGACTCCAAGTCATCCAATGGACGTTTTTTCTGATAGATCGCACTACCACCTATATGTGCCCGATGCCCTTTAAACTCTTGTAACACTCCATTTCTAAATAAATACAACGGTCTGCCTGCTCCTGCAAAACGTAGTTCTCCGGAAGTCAAATGAAATGTTGCTACAGCAATCTCCATCCCATCCTGACTCTCATCCCTATCCTGATGTAGCTCTGCACGAACGTCTCTATTCAATCGTCTCAAGATCTCTGCAGGATCTAAAATACGTCCATAGCATACAATATTCGTCAGTAGGTTACTGCCTAACATTGCCATAATTGCTCCTGGTACACCGTGTCCGGTACAATCAGCGGCCGCTACTACGAAATACTCCTCTCCTTCTCTCTCTACTTTTTCAAACCAATAAAAATCTCCGCTCACTATATTTCTAGGCTTATAATAAATATAAGAACCTGGAAATACCTTTGCCAAGTCTTTTTTCTCTGGCAACATAGAGTTCTGAATTTTCTTGGCATAGTTGATACTCGCCGTTTGCTGTCTGCTTCGCTTATCCAGTTCATCAAAAGCATACTCCAACGCCGCATTCTGGGAAGCGATTTCTTCCCGATGATCATGAATCTGATCCAATTTCTCCTGTAACTCATGATTCATTCGCTGTACTTCTTCCCGATGGGAGCGGTGCTGCTCATCTCTCTTTTTCAGGTTATCAGCCATTCGTTTTAGGTTATCCCCTAATACATATAGCTCATCACTACGCTTTTTAACTTGAATTTCGGTTTCAAAATGCCCATGTCCAATCAAGTCAGCAGCATTACTCAAATCGATAATAGGTTTTGAGAAATAACGAGACATTAATATCGCCAATAAAATAGAGATTAAGAGAATCGGCAGTAAGACCAATATCATTCGTTGCTTCACCTTGTTAAGCGGCTTGTAAACTTCCTCTAAGGGCAAGGACATCAACAAGGTCCAATCATTTCCTTTAAACGATTGATACCCTTTTTCTTTGGATAAAAGCACCAACTTCCCACGGTATTCCAAATTGCTTAACCCCTCTTCTTTCATCAAGTGTAGCAAGCGAACATCCTCATACTTTTCTTTCAGGACTCCCTGACGGTTATAATTGGAATAAAGTAATACCCCCTCATTGTTAAGCAAATCCATATGTAGCTCTGTAGAGTTCCACAGTTCATTTCCACTATGCACTGCAAATACTTCATACAGCTTACTGATCACCACACGAGCTACTACATATCCTTTTTTCTTACCAGCCTTATCCTTTACAACAGATGCAAAGTGAATCACAGGCTGTCCCACGGATTCAGACTTTGAAATATCCATCACCAGCTCTTTCCCTTTACTCAAAGGCAACCAGTATTTTGATAAAGAATGCTGCTTACCAATCGACAATCCTTTTGAATCAGCGAGCCTTCGTCTCTTCAAGTCAAAATAAGAATAGGAATAATAAAGGTCACTATTCAACTGGTTCATTTCTCTCAGTCGTTCGTCTATCTGAATGGAGGAAGTTACTGTTCTTAACACAGGATCGTTTGCCACCAACCTGATATCTGTCAATCGCTCATAAAGAAAACGGTCAATGTTCTCAATCCCTTGATCCGAAGCATCTGTTAGTTCTCCAATAATGTGTGCCTTTAGCGTTTCTTGCGTTTCCCGGTTATTAAAGAAAAAAAGTAATGCACTACTAAAAATTACGAGAAGTAAACATAGCAACGTCAACTTCAATGAAATCTTGAATTTCATATATAAATCCTTCTAATATTTAAATACCCGGCATAAAAGTAAGGGGTATCCAATTAACAGGTCCTCTTCATTCAATTAAGGATTCGTGAATAAACTGTTACCACTTTTTACATCCCCTGTATACCTTTATTTCCCCTACTCCCATTTTCAGTGATCCGCTTCACGATTTTCCATGGAAGAATGTCCTTTACTATTATTATTAGAAGTAATTTCATTATGTTTATATCGACATAAACATGATCAATATTCCACTTGATATAATATTTTAAAATATTATTAGGACTAACAAGCATTACTCAAAACTTTAACAAAAATGAAACCAACGCATATTTCTATTATAGGGGGCGGCAATCTAGGAGTAGCTATTGCCGAAGGGTTGATCAGCAGCCACTATATAGCTCCTAGTAATATTACGATCACCCGCAGAAACGTAGACAAGCTTTCCAAAATGTCGGAAAAAGGCGTTTTGGTCACACATGATAACCTTAAAGCTGCCAGCAGAGGAGACTTAATTATTCTTGCTGTCAAGCCTTATCAAATCAAAGATATTATGGAAGAGATCCTTCCAGTACTATCGGCAGAGCAACATATTATCGCCTCTGTAGTCACGGGAGTAACCTTGGCAGATATGCGTTCTATCATTGGGCATGACATTCCTGCCTTTAGAGTGATGCCTAATACAGCTATTGCCATCCGGGAATCCATGACTTGTATCGCCAGCAACAATGCCAAAACGGGACAAGAGCAAATGATGGTGGAGTTATTTAAGCAATTGGGTGATGCTGTAATGATCGATGAGCAATTGATGTCAGCCTCCACGGTATTAGGCGCTTGTGGTATTGCCTATGCCATGCGATTTATCCGAGCAGCCACGCAAGGAGGAATTGAGATTGGCTTTAGCTCTGAGGTATCCCAAAAGATTGCCATGCAGACGGTCAAAGGGGCCGCTAGTCTCTTATTAGAAACAGGTAATCACCCTGAGTATGAAATTGATCGGGTAACCACCCCTAAAGGGTGTACTATTGCGGGCTTGAATGAAATGGAGCATCAAGGATTTAGTTCATCCTTGATTAAAGGAATACAAACCTCTTATGGGCAAATTGCCGATATCGCCAAAGAGTTTTAGTTGAGGCGGCTTACGCCGCTTGCTGAGTAGAGCTGTCGCTCTGTTGAGTAGCCCTTCGGGCTGTTGATAAAAAGCAGTGCTGTAACATCTCAACAGCCCAAAGGGCTACTCAACAGAGCATCAGCTCTACTCAACCTACGGCGCAAGCCGTCTCAACAATTAACCACTAACCTAGTTATATAAAAGTGAAAAAAATAGCTGTATTTACCTCAGGAGGAGATGCTCCAGGAATGAATGCCTGTATACGGGCAGTAGTGCGAACAGCACTTTACCACGGTATAGAGGTCGTGGGGATTGTCAGAGGATACAAAGGAATGATTGAAGGGAGTTTCACACCTTTAAACTCCCAGTCTGTCAGCAATATTATCCAAAGGGGCGGCACGATGCTTAAATCTGCCCGTTGCGATGAGTTTAGAAGTAAAGAATGGAGACAAATTGCTTATGATAAAGTCATAGATGCTGGGATAGAAGGCATGGTTGCCATTGGAGGAAATGGTACGTTTACAGGTGCTGATATTTTTCTTAAGGAATTTGACATCCCAACCATTGGCTGTCCAGGAACAATCGATAATGACCTTTATGGGACAGACTATACCATAGGCTTTGATACAGCGGTAAATACTGCTTTGGATGCCATTGATAAAATACGGGATACAGCAGACTCTCACGATAGGGTATTCTTTGTGGAAGTAATGGGTAGAGACGCTGGTTATATCGCTATACAAAGTGGTATCGGTGGTGGAGCCGAGTTGGTAATGGTTCCTGAAAACCCAGACAGCTTCGAAGGAGTGATCGAAACCTTGCGCTATGGACGCGAAAATAAGAAAAGCTCCGCTATTGTTGTTGTTGCTGAAGGAGAAGAACTGGGCAATGCCAATGTCATCGCAGGAAAAGCCAAGGAAGCCCTACCACATATGGACATTCGCGTAACCAACCTGGGACATATACAAAGAGGGGGGGCGCCTACTGCTCTGGACCGCATCCTAGCAAGCAGAATGGGCATGGCTGCTGTAGAAGCACTGCTTCAAGGTCGGAAAAGTGAGATGATTGGCGTGATTAATGATGAGATTGTGCACACTCCTTTTGATGATGCTATCCATAAGAAAAAGCCCCTGAATAAGGAGCTGATTAAGATGGTTAACATACTTAGTATATGAGTCTGGAGTCTGGAGTCTGGAGTCTGGAGTCTGGAGTCTGGAGTCTGGAGTCTGGAGTCTGGAGTCTGGAGTCTGGAGTCGAAAATAATAATTCCAGACTCCAAACTCCAAACTAAAATATCACCCTTTCCCTTTCAGGACAGCAAACGGCACAATCACCTCCTCCAGGGAGATCCCTCCATGCTGGAAAGTATCCTTATAATACTTCACATAGTGGTTATAATTATTAGGATAAGCAAAGAAGTAATCCTCTGTGGCAAAAGCATAACTTGTAGAGACATTTACTTTAGGTAAGTGATACTCTTCTGGCTTTAATACCTGTAATACATTTTTTCGGTCATAGCTAAGGTTTTTTCCTTGCTTGTAACGAAGGTTGGTATTCGTATTTCGATCTCCGATTATTTTGTGTGGACGTTTGACTCTTACGGTACCATGATCCGTTGTAATGATCACCTTATATCCTTTTTGAGCAATAATCTTAAGTGTCTCCAGTAGATGAGAGTGCATAAACCAAGACTTGGTTAAAGATCGATAGGCTGCCTCATCCGGAGCCAGTTCTCTCACCATATCAGTATCGGTACGAGCATGGGACAGCATATCTACAAAGTTATACACCAATACATTCAGGTCATTATGAAACAGGTTCGGCAATTGCTCCAACACCTGCTTTCCTTGATTTACGTGAATCACTTTGTGATAAGACGTCTTAAGGTTTAACCCTTGTCGCTTCAGTTGCTCTTTGAAAAAGTCATGTTCATGATTGTTTTTCCCTTCCTCTACGTCCTCATCTACCCATAGATTAGGATGACACTGTTTCATCTCAGCAGGCAATAACCCTGAGAAAATGGCATTTCTAGCATATGCTGTAGTTGTTGGTAGAATAGAATAATAAGGGCATTCCTCTTGCTTGACATAGTAATCTGTCAGTGCGGACTCCAGAATTTTCCATTGATCAAAACGTAAATTATCTACCACCACCATAAATAAAGGCTCTCCTTCATTGAGATGAGGCAATACCTTTTGCTCCACAAGCTGATGGGATAATAAAGGTCCTTCGTCTTCTCCAGAAAGCCAGTATTTGTAATTGGAAGCAATAAACTTCGCAAAGTTATTATTTGCTTCCACCTTCTGCATCTCCAACACATCAATCATACTTTTATTCTCTGTTTGATTGATCTCTAGTTCCCAATAGACGAGCTTTTGATATACCTCTGCCCAATCGTTATGATCCAGATCATCCCCAAAAGCCATACTGATATTTCTAAAATCCCGCTGATAGCTATGGTTGGTATGTTCAGAGACTAGCCTTTTCTTATCTAATAGTTTTTTAACCGATAATAAGACCTGTTTAGGGTTAATTGGCTTGATCAGGTAATCAGCGATCTTGGAACCAATCGCTTCTTCCATGATATACTCCTCCTCACTCTTGGTAATCATCACTACAGGAACATTAGGACGGATTACCTTAATTTTCTCTAAGGCTTCCAGTCCTGTCATTCCTGGCATATTCTCATCTAAAAATATAATATCATAATTTTCCTCCTGACATTTCTCCAACGCATCTACTCCACTCAGTACAGGGGTTACCTCATACCCCTTATTTTGAAGGAACATAATATGGGGTTTCAGTAGGTCAATCTCATCATCAGCCCAAAGGATAGCATAATTCGTCATATCTGTTTATTATTTTTGTGGTTGCATTAAAGTATCCGAAAAACGGATGATTAATTGAAAAGCGTCCTCAAACTCACTGAGAGGCAAACGGTGATCATCATATATATCATGGTAATGCTGCCATGAACTTCCCATAAGATAAAAGAAAAATGCGGGCACTCCGGCCTCGGAGAAGAAATAATGGTCCGAGTTCGCTGCTTTTCCTCTTTTTTTGATCTCTGACAGGTACTGCTTTTCTTCATTTAATTGCTGCAGCAAGGCATACTCTTTAGTAAACACACTCCCATTGACTGCCATCATACCTTCCTCTCCACTGCCAAATAAATCCATGTTAATCAGAAAGCGCATTTTGTTCAATGGGTACAAGGGGTGATCCACAAAATATCTGGACCCTACCAAACCTGCCTCTTCTCCTCCAAAAGCAATCAATAACACACTCATTTCGGGCGGGTGCTGACGATACCAATGCGCCATCTCTAACAACATGGCAACACCGGAAGCATTATCGTTTCCTCCAGGGAAGTAGACGTTCTTACCGATACCTCCCAAATGATCATAATGTGCTGAAAAAACAATCACACTGTCAGAACTACTTGTTCCTTCTATCTTTCCGATCACATTGTACCCTTCGGTATCCTTCATCTCGGCATTCACCTTCAATGTAATCTTTCGATCGTCTCCTTTATGCTTTTCCCAAATAGATCTTTTGACAATTGCCCTGGGAATTCCCCACTGAAAACGTCCAACCCCAAAGGTGAGCTTATCTTCCAATAAAATAATAGCTGCTGCTTCTTGTAACCTTTTCACCCCTGCAGAAGGCCAACGATAACGCTCTGGATCATAACGTCCATCAAAGGTGATCACCTTCCCTTCAAAAGGAGTGGCAATACAATACTGCCCCAAGGCTACCGTATCTTCCAATAAACTATCGGGGATAAAAATCACCTCTCCTTTTACCTTTCCACTGCCAGAAGTGGGAGAAAGAATATAATCCCTACCTAAGCGTAGCTTCTTATGGCCTATTTTTAAAAATGGAGTAGCTGGAAACGTATTTACTCTCAATCGAAACGACTGAAAAAATGGTTGATCGCTTTCTGGAGACAATGGTTTTAGCCCTGCTTCCTCAAATTTCACGGCGAGCCAATCAGCCGCATGTTCTGCGCCATTAAAAATATATCCCCGACCACTGAAGTCTTCATCACATAATACGGCAATGTGTTCACGTACCCTGTTCATATCCTGTGCATACAGCAAAGGCCCCGTTAGGAATAATAGAAAAAAGATAATCGATCTCATGTCTGTAAGTTAAACAAGGGTTTCATAAATTATTAATAAAAGTCATTTTTTAAGGGGAATCCTCCCTATAAATTGCCTTTCGTTCAAAAAAGATGATTAGTTTAGTATATTACCTGTTTAGGGCTTTTCTTTCATAAGAAAAGCTTACAAAACGAGAAATTATATCCAAATAATGGCTTTGCCATGTTAAACCATTTAATTAAAAATGAAAACTGTAGCAGACTATAATTTTAGCGGTAAAAAAGCCGTAGTACGTGTTGACTTGAATGTACCTTTAAACGATGACTTTTCTGTAAGAGACTACACTAGAATCAATGCGGTGATCCCTACTGTCAAAAAGATTTTGGAAGATGGTGGCGCTGCTATTTTGATGTCTCATATGGGACGTCCGAAAGATGGATTCGAAGACAAGTTTTCTTTAAAACATATTGTTGAGCCTCTTTCAGAAAAACTAGGTGTAGAAGTACTATTTGGTGGCGACTGCATTGGTACGGCCGCTGACGCAATGGCTGCTGACCTTAAAGCAGGACAGGTGATGCTATTGGACAATCTTCGTTTCTACAAAGAGGAAAAGAAAGGAGATGAGGACTTCGCTAAGAAGCTGGCTTCAAGAGGTGATGTTTGGGTAATGGATGCATTCGGTACAGCGCACAGAGCACACGCTTCTACTGCAGTTATCGGACAGTTTGTAGCAGACAAGGTTGCTGGTTTCACTATGGGCAGAGAGCTAGAAGCTGCTCAAAAAGTATTGGAATCAGGAGAAAAGCCTGTTACAGCAATCATGGGAGGAGCTAAGGTTTCTGACAAGATCTTGATCATCGAAAAAATGCTAAACGTTTGTGATAACGTGATCATCGGTGGTGGTATGGCTTACACGTTCTGTAAAGCACAAGGAGGACAAATTGGTACTTCTCTTTGCGAAGAAGATAAACTGGACCTAGCACTAGAACTTATCAAGAAGGCTAAAGAACAGAATGTACAACTGATTCTTCCTACAGACTGTCGTATCACAAAAGAGTTCTCTAATGATGGAGAGATCATTATCGGAAGCAATATGGAGATTCCTGAAGATATGATGGGCTTGGATATTGGTCCTGATTCAGAGAAGAAGTTCCAAGAAGTGATTCTTGATTCTAAGACTATCCTTTGGAATGGACCAATGGGTGTATTTGAATTTGAAAACTTTGCTAATGGTACCATCAGTATTGCAGAAGCTGTAGCGGAAGCAACAGAGAAAAATGGTGCTTTCTCACTAATTGGTGGAGGTGATTCAGCTGCCGCTGTCAACAACCTTGGTTTCGGCGATCGCGTTTCTTATATCTCTACTGGTGGTGGAGCCATGCTAGAATTAATGGAAGGAAAAGAGCTTCCTGGTATTGCTGCTTTGAAATAAGGCATTTGTTATACCGATATAATAGAAAAGGCCTGCAATTGCAGGCCTTTTCATTGTATTAATTACTCACTCATAATATAGTGAGGTTACCTCTAACCTCACAGTGATACTCATACTACTCTTTATGTTCAGAGATAAAGTTGGTTAAGTCTCCGACCGTTTTCCAGTCTGCCCAACTTTGCTCTACCTTTTCTGCATCGCATCCAATATCTTCCGTTAGCATATTCTTCAACATCTCCTGTCCTTCTTCACCATTTGTAATCATGCTAATGGCAGTTTCTTCAGTAATCTGATCCGCTGAAATAGATGCGCCACATTCTTTCGCTATATCTGCCAATGAAGAATGCAGTGCCTGCTTGTTAAGCTCACCATCTTCAAAATACTCAGAGGCTCCTCTTTCTCCTTGTTCAGACTGATCCATTTCCATATCCTCTGGCTGATCTTCTGGAGTCGCTTCTTCTTCTCCCATAAGCTGATCCCTTTCATCTTCTACAGCCTGTTCGGCATCGCTTGCTTTTTCCTCCATCCACTCTCCACCTTCTTCTGCTGTTTGCTTGGTTTGATCCCAAGTTTCTTCAGCAGCGTCCTTGGTATCTTCCCAAGCACCTTCAACTCCTTCTTCTGCTTCTTCCGCTGCGCCTCTGGTCTCATCGGCAATTTCTCCAGCTTCATCTTCTACATCTTGAGCACCTTGTTCAACTTTATCTCTTGCTGATTGATTACTATCGCTGGAACAGCTATACACCATCATAGATGATGCGATAAATACTGAAACGAGAATTTTATTCAATTTCATAGCTGTGGGTTTTTTATGATAACATTCTGACCGATTTTCAATTTCTAATAATTATAAAACATAGTATTTCCGGTCAATTTCTTACATCAAAGGTAGCATCAATAAAAATAATAACAAAGCATACAAACCCATTAAAGATCATTAACTGACAAAAATCTCCTTTTTCACTTTAGCTCCATAACATCCCTACACTGAGCACCATAAGTCCCGAAAGAACGTATCCCATCCACTTATGTACACGCTCTGAGCGCATTTTCTTAGCAATCAATTCTCCCATAGACAACCATAGTGAGCCACTGAATACTCCCAACAAAATAAAGAAGGAAGAGAAGAAGAGTACATTGGTATGGGTATTTCCCCAATCGGGCATTAAGGTACCTGCTGCAGTAACGGCCATCAACCATCCCTTTGGATTAAGAAACTGCATCATGTATACCTGATAAAAAGTAAGTCTTTTGACAGGGGTAGCTTCTTGCTTCACAGACATTCCACTCATCATCCAAGCTAAATATAATAACCAGATAGACCCGATTACCTTGATGATCCATCCCAATGTCTCATTAGCCGCAATCAACTCTGCCATTCCATACCCCGCCAGAAGCAATAGCGTCCAAAAACCCAGAAGTATTCCCGCCAGTATTTTCACCCCACTGCGAACACCAAACGTTTTTCCGTAATACAATAATAAATAGTTGTTAGGCCCTGGTGTAAAGGAAGTAATACAAGCAAATAATATAAACGCCCAAAGTGTCTGTTCCATAGTGTTTAGTTTTTTGAATCCCGATTAAATCGAAATTTATCCAAAAAAAGCACAAAAAAATAGGCCACAGACAAAATCCGTGACCTATTATGAAGCCAAATAGTAAACAGATAGGCTACAACCATCCAAGTACGTTCAGTGAGTACACCATGACAAAGGTCATGAGTAGTCCTGTTGTTCCTATAATAAACCCTGTTCTTAAGAAATCCCGGGTTTGAATAATTCCTGTGGCATGGGCCAAGGCATTCGGCGGTGTACTGATCGGGAGTGACATTCCCATAGAAGCTCCGAAAGTAGCGCAAAGAACGATGGCCGTTACTCCTCCTAAAGGAATCAAGCTATCCAAAGAAACTGCTAAAGCTACAATCATTGGCATCAATAGGTTGGCCGTTGCCGTATTCGACATGAAGTTGGCCATGGTCACCGCTAGTACGGCTGCCGCCGCAATGATGATGTATGGAGAGAAAGTTCCAAATGGTATGTTTTCTACAACTGTCCTTGCCAAGCCTGTTTTTTCAAGTGCCAAGCCCATCGCAATACCACCGGTTACCAACCATAGTACATCCCAACTAATTTTATTAAAATCCTCTTTGGTTACGACACTTGTTAAACTGAATACTGCAATTGGAATTACTGCAGTTACATAAGAATTTAGTCCTACAAAGTCGCCAAAGAGCCACAATAGTATCGTTGTTGCAAAGGTCGCATACACAATGATGGCCTTTGTACTTTTATCAAATGTTCCTTTGATATCCACTCTCAATTCCTTCGCTTTGCATGGGTATAGCTTTTGCAAAAGGAACCATGAGATCGTCAATAGAATCACGACAAACGGAATCGCATAAAACATCCATGTTCCAAAACTTACCGCATACTCCCCTACCAAGTACTTCATTGCAATGGCGTTTGGAGGTGTTCCAATTGGGGTACCAATTCCCCCTACGTTGGCGGCAATCGGAATAGCCAATACAAAACCAGCTTTTCCCTTATCTTTCTCCGGTAGAGAGGCTAGTACTGGAGATAATATCGTCAACATCATTACGGTTGTTGCCGTATTACTCATGAACATGGAGAACGTTGCTGTAATCAACATCAGTCCCAGCATCACATAGATCGGCTTGGTTCCAAAAGGCTTTAACAGCACTCTCGCCATATTTTTATCCAATCCATATTTTGTCCCTGCAATTGCCAGAAAGAACCCTCCCAAAAACAGGATAATAATTGGGGAAGCAAACGTTCCTAGAATTGCTTTATAGGATAGTAATTCCCCCTCTGTTGCCTCTAAAAAAGCCAATGATTTATCGGAAACAGTAAGGAGCAATGCCAAAATAATCAGTACGGAAGTCGCATAAATTGGTACTGGTTCCAAGATCCAGAACAAAGTCGCCATAACGAAAATCGCCATAACCCTTTGCTGTACCACATCAATTCCTGATAGCGGAATCCATTCTGTTGGTAAGAAAAAAATTATCAATGGTAGTAAGATACTTACCCCTAACTTGAAAATCGCTTCCAGCGACTGTCTACGTTCAGGAGTAATAACCTCAGTGGTAGTGATAGCATCCAATGCCGCTCTTCCATTTTTTTTTGAAGTTCCGGCAGAGGCAAGTTTGTTCGCATAGTTTGTAATCTTGCCCATAGCTTTAAATGGTTTAATTGTTATTAACAGTTCAAATGTATAGCAGTTCTTAATAAGTTTTAATGAGCATGGTCAATAAAAAAGGCTGATTGTAAACAATCAGCCTTTTTTTCCTACTGTATATCCTGCACTCCCCGCAGCAAATCAATAAAGCCAGCCCTATAGTCAAAAGGATCTTCCCCTTTCGCTTCCTCTGCCCATTGAAGTACTTGCGCTATATTTGCCGTCCCTTTATACTCTGAATCTCTTAACAGTAACCCGAAAGCGGCAACACTCCCAGCAAATCGCATCGACTCCGATGCCTGAGCAAATGTTTTTCCTTTATCAAAGACCTTTAAGGTTAAAGGAATGCTACTATCCGCTGTAGGTAATTTATAACGGAAATCTATATTTAATGCCTCTGTCGCGTCTGCCACTGCCTCCTCTGCAGGAATCAACTCATACAATGCCGTCACCGATTGCCCTACACTCAGCTCTCCTGCATCTTCTTCATCGTTCTCAAAATCCTCATTTTCCAATGCCCTATTCTCATATCCAATCAAGCGGTAAGAGGCTATTTTATCCGGATTAAACGTCACTTGAACTTTAACATCCTGAGCCGCAGGATAAAACTTATGAAACTCATCTACAAACACTTTCTTCGCTTGTGTCAAATCGTTGATATACTCATAGGTTCCATTCCCGTGATTTGCGACCTGCTCCATCATACCATCATTTAAGTTTCCTCTTCCGACTCCAACAACCGTCAGGAAAATTCCTTTTTCTCGCTCCTCTTCTATAATCTGTACTAACTCTTCCTGAGAGCTCGACCCTACATTAAAATCACCATCTGTACCTAAGATAATACGATTATTTCCTCCTTCTATAAAATGCTCTTCGGCAATTTCGTAAGCGGTACGTATTCCTGCCGCTCCTGCCGTAGAACCTCCTGAAGTCAGTTCACTCAGCATTCCTTTAATATAATCCTTTTCTGAAGCACTCGTCGACTCCATATGTACTCCTACAGATCCTGCATAGATCACAATCGCTACACGGTCATCTTCCCTTAGTTTATCTACCATCAACTGAAACCCTTCCACCAATAATTTCAGTTTGTCAGAAGATGTCATTGAACCAGATACATCAATCAACAATACAATATTAGAACCGGGCAACTCATCCCTGGGAATCTGATCCCCCATCACCCCAATACGTAATAACTGATGTCCTTCAGCCCAAGGACAATCACTCAGTTCCCCATTTACAGACAAGGGATGATCAGGGTGCTGATCTGCATAGTACATCGGAAAATAATTAATCAATTCCTCAATTCTAACCGCATTCTTAGGAGGCATTTGCCCTTCTTCTATAAAGCGCTTAACGTTGGCATATGAAGCACCATCCGCATCAATGGAAAAAGTAGTTGTCGCCTCCTCTACCGTACTTACAAAAGGATTTTCCTGAATCTCATTGTATTGATCTCCTGTCGTATTGACGTACATCCCCTCATCGTAATAAGCTTCTGAAGACAAGTAATCTCCGGATTCTTCGTACTCACAAGAAGCCAATACCCCTAAGGATATGATACCGATGATCAGGTGAATTACATACTGTTTGGTCATTTTCATGATTTAATAAGGTGGTAATAGTTGTTGGGAATAAGTTTATGATTGAATCGAGATACCTCAATATTTCTATCAGGCAACTCTCTCTCTCTTCTAAGGACACTTGTTCCCTTATATCCGTCAATAAAAAATACCGGGATTTTAAGATTTTTTTAGATTTATAGGATGAATACATTTGGAGTAGAAAAAGTAAATCGACTCGATTACCAGTTATTACTGACTATTCGGAACTTGTTTGGAATATGTCTTTAGATAGAGGGCTATCTTTATTTACGGTTAATTGTCTATGCGTAAAAAAGGCTACTGAACTAATTCTAGAGGGGATTAATTTTCAATGATCAATTTTTAATTAAAATGAATCATCCAAAAGGTTACTGAACTAGTTCTAGCATGTATTAATCATTGATCATTGAAAATTATAAAAGCTATAGCGTACCACTGACCTATTTTAAAAATTCATAGTTTTCTGCTTATGCGAAATCAACCGTGATAAAGTCTATTATATAAAATAATATATTTTACTTGTAAAATAATTACAGAACATATACATTTACACTCATCACATAAATACATTGACTTTAAAACAAACTATTGATATGAAAAGAGATAAAATTATTTTCTACGCCGTAACAGGATTATTGAGTGCCATGATGTTGATGTCAGCGGGGATGTACATCTTCAACTATGAGCATATTTCAGCAGAGTTCACGAGAATGGGCTTTCCACTATGGATCGTATACCCATTGGCAGTTGCGAAAGTATTAGGAGTAGCTGCTATTTTGAGTGGGCTGGTAAAAGAGTTGAAATATATGGCCTACACGGGATTCTTCTTCAACTTTGTATTGGCGGCCGTTGCCCATCTACAAACCAATGATGGAGAGTTTGGTGGAGCAGTTGTGGCTTTGGTACTACTAGGAGTTTCTTATTTCTTTGACCAAAAGGTACAGAAAGAAGCGACTAAAGCATCACTTGCGAGCGCATAAATTAATATAGAAGTCATCATTAATAAAAAAGGGAGCCCCAAAAGGGTTCCCTTTTTTATTCAAATAGTTATATTGAATATATCTTTTAATACCCTATAACGATGACACTCAAACAACTTCTATCATCACTCTCTTTTATACTCCTACCTTGCGTTTCTATAGCACAAGGACAGGAAGGCAAATTTACCGTAAACGGTTACCTGGAAACCTATTATATCTATGACTTCGAAAAGCCTGATAATCACATCCGTTCTCCATTATTCTACGCTTACAATCGACATAATGAGGTCACCTTGAATCTGGGATACTTGCGTGGTGCTTACGAAAGCTCAAAGGTAAGAGGTGAGCTAGCCCTAATGACAGGTACTTATGCCAATGCCAACCTTGCTGCCGAGGAAGGGGTTTTGAAAAATTTGTATTTAGCGAATGCCGGAGTAAGATTATCTCAAAAATATGACTTCTGGATAGATGCAGGTGTATTTAATTCCCATATCGGTTTTGAAAGTGCCGAAGGGGGAGATTGCCTCACCATGACCCGCAGCCTAATGGCCGAAAACTCTCCTTATTATGAAAGTGGTGTCAAGTTATCCTATACCAGTCCTAATGAGAAATGGTTTTTGTCAGCTTTAGTTCTTAATGGCTGGCAACGGATTGGTCGAGTAGATGGGAATAATACACCGGCAGGTGGACATCAAATCACTTTTTCGCCTTCTAAAAATATTTCCATTAATAGCAGCTCCTTTGTTGGTAGTGATACTCCAGATGAAGATCGCAGGATGCGTTATTTTCATGACTTATATGGCATCTTTCAGTTCAGCGAAAAAATGACACTCATCGTAGGTTTTGACGTGGGTGCACAGCAAGAGCAGAAAGGAAGTTCCAAGTATGATCTTTGGTATGCTCCCATTATTGTAGGGAGCTATCAGATGAATAAGCAATTTAGATTAACTGGGAGGGTAGAATATTATGATGATCAAGATTTGGTCATTATCCCTCAAAGCATCGGAGCAGCAGAAGTCCAAACACTGGGCTACTCCTTGAACCTGGATTACTCTCCTTATCCAAACGTTCTCTGGAGATTAGAAGGAAGGGGACTTTATGACCACAATGATCCATTCATAAAAAATGGAACAGCTTCTTCTTATAACTTTTTTGTAGGAACTTCTTTAGGGGTTTCTTTTGGGAAGGTACTGTAAAATAAGAAAGGCACGAACCTCTCGATCCATGCCAATGCTTATCTATTCAAATTATTGTCAACTAAGAGGAAGATATCCCTCCCTCTTAGTTGCTCATCTTATTCACCGTAAGCTGCGAAGTTTTGCTTCAAGTTAGGGTTAGCCAACTGCTCAGACTCTGGAATTGGGAACCAGAACTGCTCACTACCTGCCTCAACTGTCACTACTTCTTCTACAGAGTAAGTATTTTTCTCTGTACCTAGTGGTCCTTCTACTGGAGTCTCCAACGTTTCCGATACCACTTTGTAAACTGTTACAGGAAGGTCGTTTCTTCTTAGGTCATATGAACGGTGACCTTCGAAAGCAAATTCCTTACGTTTCTCTTCCAATACTTCTTCCAACGTACCTGTCGCAGAAGTCAATGCTACATTGTATGCATCCAATCTTACTTGGAAGTCCTCTGCTGTTTCACCTGCCTGGATAGTAGGCTTGATGTAACGCGCTGCTCTGATCTCATTGATGATATCTTTAACCTCTTGCGCACCACTGTTCTGACGAGCGATTGCCTCTGCTTTGTTCAACAATACCTCAGAAAGACGAAGTACTTTTGGAGAGTGTAGACCAATCACGTTTTCTTGTCCTCTGAACTTGTTAGGGAAGATAAATGCCGTAGAGCTCACCTCCATTTGGCCATCTTTTTCTTCACCTTCTAGCAAGAACATTGAAGAAACTACGTTCTTGTTAGCTCCTGTTACCACTTCTACAGTACCTCTGGCATCTGTGAATGGATCTCCCCAAAGCTCATTATCAAATGACTTTACAAAGTCAGGGTTAGCTGCATAAGAAGCATATCCACCTAGTACTGATGACATTGGGATACTACCAAAGTTGTTTGATCCTCTGTTCTGGTCAGTAGTTACTTTGATCTCCAAGATCGTCTCGTTACCACCTACTCCGTTGAAGTAGTTGAACAAGTCACCTGGCTTAGTCAATTCGTAACTTCTTGAGTTGATCACTTTATCTGCCTCTGCAATTGCCATATCCAAATCACCTTTCTCTAGGTATACTCTAGATTTAAGGGCTTGTACAGCACCTACTGTTGCAAATTCTTTAGAAGTACCTGTCAACAACGTCTCTGCCTCTGCAAGGTCGGCGAAGATTTGCGTGTAGATCGCCTCTTCTGTCGCATTTGTCGGGTAAAGAGTCTCTACATCGTTTACATCTGTATTATCCAACACCAATGGAACTGGACCATACATCTTCAATAGATCTGAGTAAGCCAATGCTCTTACGAACAATGCTTGTCCTCTACCGTCACCCTGTGCTTCAGGGTTGTTGATGATGAAGTTAGCATTAACGATTACCTTGAATGCTTGTGCATACGTGTTACGCTCTGAATCAGAGTAACCAATCGCTGCATGCTTCTCCATTCTGTGCTCCTGAAGGAAACGAGAACCATTTCTGAACACATAGTTGTCCGTACCAATCTCTCCATAAAGAGCGAAGTTACGTCCATAATAAGAGACACCGTTTGATAGCAAGAACAATCCTCTTACCTGTGCATCGATATCATCCATGTTGTCTACTTCTACTTTGTCAGTAGGGTTTACGTCTAAGTTACACGAAGACAAAGAAGCTACTGCAAGAAAAGAAGCGACGATATATTTATTTAGTCCTTTCATAATTTCTATAGCTGGTTAGTTAAGTTTATCCACAATGGAAATATTGGTATTGTTCCCTGGCCCGAGGGCCAGGGTTTGAGTTTATTTCTTAAAAGTTCATATTCAGACCTGCTGAGAACATTCTTCCTTCAGGATACTCAAAGAAGTTGTATCCATCTGTATCTACAGTCACTGGGCTATAGCCTGTGTAGTTTGTCAAAGTGTATAGGTTCTGTGCAGAAGCAAATACTCTTAGATTACTTACATGTAGCTTCTCTGCCAATGTTTTCGGCAATGTATATCCCAATGTCACGTTTCTCAATGATAGGTAACTTCCGTCCTCTAGGATACGGTCAGAGTGGAAACTTGTCGCACCTGTTCCGTAAGCTGGAAGGTATCCGTCAGGGTTGCTTTCGCTCCATCTGTCAGCAGTAAGTGCACTCTCTACCATTGCATAACCTGAATACTGTCCGTCTCCTACTGGCCAGAATACTGCACCATCGTGAAGGTCTGTGAAACGTCTTGTACCGTTATAGATCTTGTTTCCTGTTGCGAATGTCATGAAGACAGAAAGGTCAAAGTTCTTGTACTTGAACGTGTTGGTTATACCACCAGTGAATGTTGGTAGTGCTGATCCAGACTCTACACGCTCAGCCATACCGAACTCAGAAGTAGCCAATCTACCATCCTTCGCATAGAATGCATCTCCTGCATCAACCATTGCTTGTGCTTCTGCCGCACTCAAGTCTTTGTTCACGTACCATGAAGACTTACCGTTTGCAGGGTTCGCACCAGCAAACTCTCTCAAGTAGAACGTATACATTGAGCTACCTTCTTTCAAGATATGTACTCCTGATACGATCTCAGACTGGTCGTCCAACTTGATTACTTCGTTCTCGTTATAAGCGATGTTGAAGTCTGTTGTCCAAGAGAAGTCTCCTGTTTGTACGTTCTTCGTAGACAGTTGCAATTCAATACCTCTGTTTTGTACCTGTCCTACGTTTTGTCTGATAAAGTCCAAACCAGTTGTCGATGGCAATGGAGCCTGCATCAATAGATCTTTAGAGTTTTCTACGTAGAAGTCTGCGTTCAACGTTACTACTCCTTTATATCCTAGGTCAAAACCTGCGTTCAACTTCTCTCTAGTCTCCCAAGAAAGCTCTTTGTTTTCTGCTTGCTCATAGAATGCTGCAGGGAACTTATCATAGTGAGAGATTCCATAAAGTCCTCTTGCCTCAAAGTTGTCGATGTTTGCGTTACCTGTCGTACCGTATGATACTCTCAATTTCGCTAGATCGAAGTCTGAGTTAGACATAAACTCTTCTCTTGAGATGAACCAGCTCGCACCTACTGAGTAGAAGTTACCCCAACGGTTATCTGCTGCAAACCTTGAAGATCCATCACGTCTGTATGAAGCGGAAGCGTAGTACTTACCGTCATAGTTATATGACAACTGAGACAGGTAAGACATGTACTTGTAAGCTGTTGTAAAACCACCTACACCATCAATGTTAGCACCTACTCCTGGAGCAGTCAAATCACCTGGTAGTCTTGATACTGAAAGGTCTGCTACCTCTCTGTTGTTCACCTGGTACTCATAACCTGCCAAAGCACTTAGGTTGTGCATACCGAACGTCTTGTCGAAGTTCAATAGAGACGTTGAAGTCAATGTCGAGTTGAACAAGTTTGCTTGGTAAATATCACCGTTTGATGCTCTACCATCGTAGCTCAACGGAGAGTTGTAGTTGTTATACTTTGCACTCTCAAAACGCATTGAAGTCGTGTTACTTGCGCTCAACCAGTCGTTGATTTGGTAGTTGATCTTACCATCCAAGATACCATTCAAAGACTTTGTTCTACGCTCGTTTAGTGGCGTATCGTGAATAAAGTTCGCTCCTACCGGCGCTTCTGCCAAGAATGATCTTGGATCACCATTCTCATCAAAAGGATTGATGATTGGCGCTTGAAGATACGCTCCCAACAATGGTGAAGAGTAAAGGTTACCGTTAGACGCATCCAACTGATCTACATATGACAATGAAGAGTTCAAAGATACGCTCAACTTGTCGTTAACTTTCTGATCCAAGTTCATTCTCATTGAATAACGCTCAAACTCAGAACCGATCAAGATACCTTCCTGATTGAAGTACCCACCCGACACATAGTATCTAGTTTTATCGTTACCACCTGACATGCTCAGGTCATAACTCTGCATTGTACCCTGACGGAACGCTTCATCTGTCCAATCAGTATTTACACCATTCCATTCTACGTTGTGGAACTCTGAGAATTGTTTCCCGTCCATCAACTTGAAGTTTCCTTTATTTACTTGAGAGATACCAGTTTTAGCCGAAAGGGAAATCTGTGGCTTACCTGCTTGACCTCTTTTTGTAGTTACCAAGATCACACCGTTTGCTGCACGAGAACCATAAAGGGCTGTCGCTGCCGCATCCTTAAGGATTTTAATATCCAGGATATCCTGAGGGTTGATACTTGAAAGTGGGTCTCTTTGTTGCTGCTGGTTCGCGGCAATACCATCATCTGAAGAAACAATCACTCCATCAATTACATATAGAGGATCTGTTCCTGCTGAGATAGAACCTACACCACGGATACGGATGTTTGCTTTTGCACCCGGCTGACCTGTTGTAGGGGTAATATTAATACCTGCTGCTTTACCTTGCATTGCATTCGCCATGTTTGGAGCAACAACATCTGTTACGTTCTCTACTTTTGGTGTAGATGAAGAAACGTCTTTTTTCGTATATCCTACGATTTCAACTTCTTCCATTTCCTCTACATCCATTTCCAACATCACGTTGATCGTTGAACGACCCGCAACATTTACTTCTTGTGTTTTGTATCCAATAAAGTGATACTCCAATACTGTATTTTCAGATGGAACATTCAATGAATAATCACCGTCCAAGCCTGTAACAGTTCCTTGTGTTGTTCCTTTAATTACTACAGATACCCCCGGAAGTGGTCCGTCTGCATCCTGAACTACCCCTTTGACCGTACGGTCTTGGGCAAACGCTAGTACTGCCAGCAAAGACAACAATACTGTCGAAAATATACTTTTCGTCATAAAGTTAGTGGTTAGTTTAGTTGACAATTAATTTTTCATAGCCCGCTAAAAAGCGGATTCTGTACTTTTACGCAATCTATGAATAATACAATTAAACTGAATATAATATAAGTTTCAGTGCATTTTACAGAATCAAAGAAGCCATTGATATTCAATTAACAAATAAGACTCCATATGCGCTTTTTATTGTATTTTATTCATAATTTCTTGATACAAAAGTATATAAAAGACCTCCCTCAATGCAAGGATTAACTTTAAAAAATCCTAAAAAAAATAATAACGAATCTTAATTCACATTCATTATAACAATACAAAAAGCCCTTAACTTTCATTTAAAAAGATTCTTTGGCTACTCTTTTTCTTTCTTTTCTTTAACAGTGGGTTAAATATCGTTTTTCTCTTTGTTATGAAGGTTTACTTCGCTATGTAATCAAGCAGTGAGCAGTGAGCAGTGAGCAGTGAGCAGTGAGCAGTGAGCAGTGAGCAGTGAGCAGTGAGCAGTGAGCAGTGAGCAGTGAGCAGTGAGCAGTGAGCAGTGAGCAGTGAGCAGTGAGCAGTGAGCAAAATTATCCCCCCACACTATACCCATCAAATTTTTACTAATATTTTTTCACTGTCCACTGTTCACTGTTCACTGCCTATACACCTCAATTCTTCACATTTCCGCAAAGAAGGTTGTTATAGCCTAAGCAGAATATTTATATTGTTCGTTATGGTATCCTTGAAACCTTTCTTCGATACAAAATCAATTAAAACCAATTACTACAAACATGATCTTTCCTGAAATAAAAGACAATATACTACTACTATGGCTGGACAAGGCTGATAGCCGTATGAATACCGTTGATGCTAACTTTGGAAAACAACTTCAAGTACATATTGAGCAACTGGAAGAAGACCCTACGCTGGAAGGCGCTGTAATCATCAGTAAGAAAGATGATTTCATGGGTGGTGCCGATATCAAGCAATTTGTCAATCTTTCAGCAGAAGAGATTAAAGAAGTGGCCTTAGGAGGACATGAAGTCATACAGCATATCGAAGGTTGTACCAAACCTATTGTTTCGGCTATTCATGGAAGTTGCATGGGAGGAGGTACAGAACTATCATTGGGTTGTGCAGGAATTCTGATGACGGATTCTCCTAAGAGTGGCATCGGTTTACCGGAAGTAAAACTAGGATTACTACCCGGCATGGGTGGAACCATACGCTTACCTAAAAAGGTTGGCTTGCAAAAAGCCTTGGATATGATGCTGACAGGCAAAGCTATCTCTGCCAAAAAAGCCCTGAAAATTGGATTGATTGACAAAATAGTTTCCCCGGAGCAATTGGAACGGGAAGCCATACAGTTTGTAAAAGATTACGCCAATGGCAAAATCCTACAATTAGACTTAAGAAGTGCTACTGAAAAGTTAATGGAGAAAACCTTTCTAGGCAGAGGTGTAATCTTTGGCATGGCCAGAACAGTTGTCAATGGAAAAACCCATCGCAACTACCCTGCTCCCTATAAGATCCTGGAAAGTGTCAAGTTCAACCTTCGTCACAACCATTTGGAAGAATGTGTACAAAATGAGGTTCGTCTATTTTGTGAATTAATCCAGACTCCAGAAAGTAAGGCATTGGTACAGCTTTTCTTGGACAGTAGTCATTACAAGAAAAATCCTTATACCAATACGGAACCATCTCTCGATGACTTAGCCTTTTACAAACTCGAAATTCCTATGCCGAAAGTAGCCCTACGACTCGCTGAGAAAGGGACAAGGGTATTAGTGATTGCACAAGAAGAACAACTAAAAGTGTGGAAGGAAAGTATCGAGAAGCAATGGCAACACCTTCATAATAAAGGAAAATCAAGATTTAGTACTCCCGAAGCGCTTCAGCAAGCCTTTGAGTATACCAGCAATCCTGCCAAAATACACAACGCACAAGTAGTGTGGACAGATGCTGGTAGTGAGCAAATTTTCCACACGCTAACAGAGTTGGGAAAATTCACCTATCCAGACCAAGTAGTACTGAACAGCAATCCATCCTTAGACTTGGCTTATATCCGTCAACAGTTTGAAAGCTTTACACACCTGGGCAGTGTTCGATTAGGGCTTCCTCAAAATGACAGTGCAATACTGGAAATAGGTTATACTTCTTCAGAGCATGCCTTACATATGGCCATGAATACCGGTCAGGTACTGGGCAAAATGCTTTTTGAATCTGCCAAAGGAGAGGTCGCCCTTTCTATCAGTATGGCTTACCTGAACGAAGCCGCTAAAATACTCATGGAAGGTGGGCGCATCAGCAAAATTGACTTGGCAGCAGAAAAAGCCGGCTTTATGAGTCCTCCTTTTAGCATGATCGATCGTATAGGAATAGAAGAAATTCTTTTTGCTTCTCATAAGTTTCCGGAAACATCTTCAGCTGCTCTTAGAAGTATGTGTCAACGACTATATACTCAAAAAGAAATGAGTACCTTTTACCAATACATCAAAGGAAAGAAACATAAAGAAAACAAGGCTGTCTATAAAGTACTGGACATTACTCCTTCCAAACTCAATGAGCAAGAGTTCACTCAACGCTTACTACAAGCCGTACAAAAAGAAGCGCAACGACTATATGATCTAGGAGCAATCGATGATAAGCATACTTTTAATGCCCTTTGCGTATTTGCGTTGGGATACCCTCCATTTACGGGAGGTCCTTTGGGGGAATGAAGAATAGAGTTTATCACGGTTAATTATCTATGAATAAAAAAGCCTACTGAACTGCTTGTAGAGTGGGTTAATTTTCAATGATCAATTTTTAATTAAAATGAATCACCCAAAAAGACTACTGAACTAGTTCTAGAGTAGATTAATTATTGAAAATTGATCATTGAAAATTAAACAGCTATAGCGTACCACTAAGTACTAGTCCTAGCGTCCTCGCTAGGACTTTAAACATGAAAGGAGCGTCCTCGCTCTGGTTTTATAAGCGAGCGTAGACACTCTCATTATGTTTTGGTCTTTGCGAGGACGCAAAGAGCAGTTTCTACCTTTTCCTTAAGTTGACAACATTGCGAATGATGCGAGGGCCTACAAAAAATCCCAATTTCTCAATATAACCCTATACTTTTCCTCCCATAAATTCTATCTTTTAGACAGGAAATCCTTTTTTAACTTAAAATCTATACTTCACATTATGAACATGACAAACAAGTGGTTGGCAACAGTCTTATGTGCTATGCTATTCTGGAGTTGTGGCGGAAAGCAAGAAACATCACAACAAAGTAATGAATCAACGGTCTCTACAGAAACCCAAAGCATCACCGCTGACACTACAGACCAGAAAACCGAAGAAGCTACGCAAGCACTAGAGGAAAGCGCTGAGAACCTGGACAAACTATTAGACGATTTAGAAAACTAAACCAAAAACAGACATGAAGACCATTCAACTAATTATCGGTGTTTTTTTCCTTGTATTTACTGTCGCTGGAAGTGCGACCGCTCAAGGGAAGTCAGAAGAAGCTAAAGCCCGAAAAGAGAAAGGCAACCAGGGAAAAGGTAAGAAAGGAGAAGCTCCCAGATTAGCCAAAAAAGAGGAGAAAATGGAGGCGAAAGGCAAAGAGCACAAGCATGAGGAAGAGGGACATGAACACGCTGACCACAAAGATCTTAAGGGTAAAGGTAAAGGCAATGCCTATGGTAAAAACAAAGGAGATAAAAGTGGTAAGGAGTTTGGCCAACAACGTTCTGCTGAAGCCAAAGCAAAATCAGAAGCCAAACGTCAAAAGCTAAAAACCACTATTTCCGAAAAAGAGGAAAAAGTGAAGAAGGCCAAAGAAAAAGTAAAGGCTAAAAAAGACAAAATAGAAAAAGACAAAAAAGAGGGTAAGATATCTGAAGAAGAGTACAAAAAAGAGAAAGAAAAAGTAGAGAAAGCGGAGAAGGGCATTGAAGATCTGGAAAAGAAAATCGAAAGTGCCAAGGCAGTAGACAGTGAGCAGTGAGCAGTGAGCAGTGAGCA